>DPWB01000368.1:0-5133 GCA_003527885.1 Candidatus Competibacteraceae bacterium | reverse complement strand
GGCGCTGCCTTCCGGCACCAGCCGCCGCACGCCCTCGGTGCCTTCGATCGGGCCGGGCGCGATGCTGTTGCTGCGGATGCCGAAGCGGCCCCATTCCAACGCCAGATTGCGCATCAGGTTGTCGATGCCGGCCTTGGCCGCGCCGACGTGAGCTTGGAAAGCGTAGGGTAGGAAGGCCATGCCCGCCGAGATGAAAATGATGTTGCCTCGGGTTTCCTTGAGCTGCTCGAACGCGGCCCGACAGGTGTGAAAGGAACCGAGCAGATCAATGTCGATCACCGCCTTGAAGCCGTTGGGGCTGAGCTGCTCGGCGGGGGCGGGAAAGTTGCCCGCCGCGCCGCAGATCAGGGTATGGATCGGACCCAAAGCCTCGTGGGCGTCCCGCATGGCGGTTTCCAGCGCGGCGTAATCGCGCACGTCGGCGGAATGCGCCGACACCCGCGCGCCGAGCGCTCGCAGTTCCGCCGTGGCGGCGTCCAGCTTTTCTTGCGAGCGGCCGACGATAGCGAGCTTTGCCCCGACCGCCGCGAAATTGCGGGCGATGCCGAGGTTGATGCCGCTGCTGCCGCCGGTGATGAAAACGGTCTGGTTTTCAAACAGGTCTTTGGCGAAATAACGGGTGAGCGTCGTCATGATGTGGCCTGCAAAGGGTGGATGGATTCGGCGGTGCACCACAGTTTGCGCCCGGCCGCCTTTGAAGGCGAGAGGGCGCGAGGGCGCGAGGAGACGGCGGTTTGACGGGTGTGTATGGCGGCGCCGGGCCGTTGCCGCAATTTGCTCGCTGCTCGCTTGACCGTTCCGGCGCGCGTGCCGAGAATCGAAGCCCTCAACTTTCGTTACGGAGCCGATCATGGCCGATTATGACCTGCTGGTTGTTGGCGCTGGCATCAGCGGCCTCAGCATGGCCCACTACGCCGCCGAAGCAGGCTTAAAGGCGCTGGTGTTGGAGGGGGCGGAACGGCCGGGCGGCTGCTTGCACTCGCATCGTTTCGGCGGCGAACACGAGGGGTTCTGGATCGAACTGGGCGCGCACAGCGGCTTCAATTCCTACGGCAATCTGCTGGCTATTCTGGAGTCTAGCCAAGCGCTCGACCGTTTGCAAAAGCGCGCCAAGGTCGGGTTTCGGCTGTTCGCGGATGGCGCGGTTCGCAGCATCCCCTCGCAATTGTATTTTTCGGAATTGCTGCTGGCGCCGCTGCGCTTGATCGGTTTGAAAAAAACCGGTCGCAGCGTGGCTGACTATTTCGGCCGGATTGTCGGAAGGCGTAATTATGCGGCCGTTTTCGGGCCGGCATTCAATGCGGTCATCTGCCAGCCGGCGGACGAGTTTCCCGCGGAATGCTTGTTTCGGCCGCGCCCGCGCCGCAAGGAGATACCGCGCGGTTTCACGCTGCCCGGCGGGTTGCAAACCGTGGCCGATATCCTGAGCGCACAGCCGGAAATCCGAATCGAGCTGGGTCAAACCGTGCGCGATTTACAGCGCGTGGCGGCGGGATTCAGCGTTCGCACCGATCGGGCCGAATATCGGGCTGGCGCGCTTTGCTTGGCGACGCCGGTGGCGGTTGCCGCCGAGCTACTGCGCTCGATGTTTCCCGTTATCGCCGAACGGTTGGCGGAAATCGGGACCGCCAGGATCGAAACGGTTGCGGTGGCCTTAGCCGCCGACCGAGTGCGTTTGCCGCCGGTGGCGGGTTTGATCGGGCGGAACGAGCCCTTTTATTCGGCGGTGTCGCGAGATACCGTGCCGGATGTTCGCTTTCGGGGGTTGGCCTTCCATTTTCGTCCCGGAGCGCTGGATGAGCAGGGAAAACTGGCTTGTATCGCTCGCGTGTTGGGCGTATCGAAAAACGAGCTGCATTCAGAAAATGTAGCCTTCAAGATCAATCAGTTGCCCGCTTTGCGGGCCGATCACGGCGAACGGGTCGGGCATTTGGATGCCGCGCTGGCCGGAACCCGTCTGGCGTTGGCCGGCAACTATTTCAGCGGCGTCGCCATCGAGGATTGCGTGACGCGCTCGCGCGCCGAGTTCGAGCGACTGAGGCGCGAGGGAATGTGAGTGGCGCGGATGACGGCCGACCGTCCGGCTTGCGAAGGTCGACGCCATCCGAGCGGTGGACGTTCAAAAGGCAGGATAAAGCGTCGTGGTTTCACCGGCGGCGGCGGTCATGTTCTCGCCGGCGCACCAGCTCTCGTCGTTGATTAAGAATTTGAAGGAAACCTGTTTTTCAGGTACTGCGTTGGTGGTCCAAACCCAAACGTCGTTGCCGGCGTTTTCCATTTGAGTGCCTTTTTCCCAGCGGAGGCCGCCACCTTCACCCCGAATAAATAAGCTGTTACCGTGCCCGACGTCGTATTTGGCGACGACCACGGTGACGGAAGGTCCAGCGGCCTTGGTGGTTTTAGCTGCGGCCGGTTTTTTTTCGGCCTTGGGGGTGGCGGCCGCCGGTTTGTCGGAAGCCTTGGCGGTGGCTTTAACGGTCTTCGCCCCTAAATCCGTCGCCGGTTTCTCGGCTGGCTTGGCGGCGGCGGGTTTTAGCGCCGGTGAAGCGGCGGCGGGTTTTTCAACGTTGGCGGTCTTTTTCGGGTCCTTGGTGACCGGAGCTGCGGTCGATTCTTTCTTTTTTGGCATGATCAATCCTCGAAGTCGCTTGATGAAGTTCGAAATACGGCCTTACGCCTTCCCTTATCGCTACTGGTCTGAGTCTAACTCAAGCTTGAAGCAGTCTCCAAGCCAGAGACCATACGATTTCACATGACACAGGTAAATGTAGACCTTTTTCCCGCGATGTCCTGATATGCACGTTCGTTCGAGCCTTTTCAAGAGAATCATTTCGAGTGATACCTGCAAGTCAGCCGGGCCGAGAAGCGGGGTTGGCCATCCTTACGATAGATCGGTAGGGCTGAATGTAAAGCGCTACTGTTCGCACAACACGTCGAGCCGCCCGTAAAACCGATCCGGGTGGCCGCTTGAAGGAGGAGACCAAGCGCGGGCAAAAGAGGAGGGGCGATAAGCGCAAAGGTCGGCCGGATCGCTCAGATGGAACAGTTCATAGAAGCAGGGCGCAGCCGCGACCGTAGTAGCCTTGCAAATCCTGCCAGGACTCGAACGAGTACTGTCGCAGTTCGTCGTTTCGCGCCGGTGAGGTGTCGGCGCCGGCGGGGTCGAGCACCGCCAGGGTGTTACCCGGCGTCGGTAAATGGCGGGCATCCAGCAGAGCGATCGCCTGGTGGGCGTAGCGACCATGAGCCCGCTCGCCGACCCCGATAGGGTACAAGCGGAATTCCTTCAGACGGGCCTTTCGGGACAAAAAATGCAGGAGACGACGCGCCGTATCTTCACCGTCGTCGAGTTGGTCGGTCGAGTCGTCGTTCAAGAAAAAACGGGTATAGACCTGTTCGATCCGGCGCAATTCCTTGGCCCTGGCTGGATCGACCGCATCGAACTGCTGGGCGATTTCTTGCAAAACGCTGAGCATGGCGCGGCACCTCGCTCGACTGAGTAGTAATCAAATGTTTTTACAGGAAAAATTACCCTAGACCGCCGGGCCAATTCAAACGGGCGACTGCTGTTAAGCAAGAACACGATAAAGATAGTTTGAATGGATAAATTGTATCATAGAAGGAGCCATTGGCTAGTAGAGGGTGAAAAAAATTTCTGGGAGTCTACCGACAAAAAGCCCGGTGAACCGGGCTTGGAAACAGCCGCTCGCTTCGTACCCTAGGTGGGTGAAGCGCCGGTTTTGGAAATGGCGGCCTCCATCAACTGTTTCAATTCACCGTTTTGATAGAGTTCCAAGGTGATGTCACAACCGCCGATCAACTCGCCGTTGATGTAGATCTGTGGGAAAGTTGGCCAGTCGGCATAGCGCGGCAGATTGTCGAAAATGGCTGGGTCTTCCAACACATTGACATAAGCGAACGGAAAGCCGGTCGCCGCCAGCGCCTGAGAGGCGCGCTGGGAAAAGCCGCAGCGCGGCATATCGGGGGTGCCTTTCATATAGATCACCACCGGGTTGGATTCGACCTGCTGCCTGATGACTTCCAAAACCTCGTCCATTGGGAATACCTCGATTTGGGAACGGTTGGGATAGAGAAAGGATGAGATATGCGACGGGATAAACACGCTTTGCTTAGACCAAGAAGACCGGCAAGATGTTGCCCGCCGGTCGCTCGCCGGGCCTATTTTAAGCGGACGTGTTCCGGGTCGCGCGGTCCACGTTGATTTGCAGCCACAGTTCCAGCAGGGCGGAATGCCACAATTTGCTGCCCAGCAGCCGAGTCAGATGCGCTTCGGGTTCGGCCAGCAACCTGTCCAGATAAGGCCGCCGGAACAGCCCGCGTTCCCGGCAGGCGCGCGAGGCGATAATGTCGCGCATAAAATCCAGAAAGGGTCCACGCACGAACTTGAGGGCCGGCACCGGAAAATAGCCCTTGGGCCGGTCGATCACCGCGTCAGGCAGCAACCCACGGGCGATTTGCTTCAGCACGTATTTACCGCCGCCGCCGATTTTTAGCGCCGGCGGTAACTGCATCGCCAGCTCCACCAATTCGTGATCGAGAAAGGGCACGCGCGCTTCCAGGCCCCAAGCCATGGTCATGTTATCCACCCGCTTGACGGGGTCGTCCACGATCAGAGTGGTGACATCCAGGCGCAGCACTTTATCGAGATAGTCCTCAGCATCCGGTTCGGCCAAGCGTCCGGCGATCAGTTCGGCGGTATGGTCGGGACCGTGATAAGCCGGGGCGACCGTCTCCAGCCATTCAGCGTGCTCGCGGTCGAAATAATGCCGGCGAAACCGCTCCAGGTCGGTGCCGGTCTCGGCGACCATGCGCGGGTACCAAAAATAGCCGCCGAACACCTCGTCCGCGCCTTGGCCGCTCTGCACCACCTTGACCGCTCGGGAGACGCGCTCGGACAGCAGGAAAAAAGCCACAGCGTCCTGTCCGACCATCGGTTCGGCCATGCAGGAGACCGCTTCCGGCAGCCGTTCCAGCACTTGGGAATTGGGGATCAGGTACTTGTGCTGGCTCTTATACACATCTCCGAGCCCACGAGACCGTACTAGATCTCGTATGCCGTCTTCTGCTTGAAAAAAAAACGAAATACAGAAGCGAACAGCGAGGGGGCACGGA
>DPWB01000054.1:4517-10656 GCA_003527885.1 Candidatus Competibacteraceae bacterium | reverse complement strand
CTCTTCTATTTTTTTTTTTCAAGCAGAAGACGGCATACGAGATCTAGTACGGTCTCGTGGGCTCGGGGATGTGTATAAGAGACAGCAACACCGCATACAGCGCCACGTTCAGCAGCAAGCCCGACAGCACCGCCGAAATCGGGGTCGGACCTTCGGCGTGGGCGTCGGGCAACCAGGCGTGCAACGGCACCAGCCCGGCCTTGGTGCCGTAACCCAGCAGCAGGAACACGAACGCCAGATTGAGCAGCGCCGGATCGAACTGGCCGGCGTTCGCCAGCAGCCGGTCCCAGGCCATGGCCGGCAAGCCCTGCCCCATCACCGGCTGCGCCGCCAGATAGATCAGGATGGTGCCGAACAGCGCCAGGGCGATGCCGAGGCTGCCGAGAATGAAATACTTCCACGCCGCTTCCAGCGCCGCCGGCGTCCGGTAGAGGCCGACCATCAGCACGGTGATCAGCGTCGCCAGCTCGATCGCCACCCACAGCAGGCCGATGTTGTTAGCGAGCAGCGCCAGATTCATGGCGAAGATCAACGCTTGGTAGGTGGCGTGATAAAAGCGCAGATAAGCCGGCGTCAGCCGGCCGGTTTCCAGCTCGTGCGCGATATAGCTGGCGCTGAACAGACTGGTGCTGAAGCTGACCAGATTGTTGAGCACGATCAGGTAGATGTTGAAATCATCGACCCGCAGATAGAGGTTGGCGTCCGGCCGCGCCCAAACCAGCGTGAGGCTTGCCAATAGACTGGCCAGCGCCGCGCCGACGTTGAGCCGCGCACCGCGCCGGTAACCGGCCACCGCCACCAGCGCCAACCCGACCCCGGCCGGAACGACCAGCAGCACGGCCATCGCCAAAGCGCCCAAGCCGCTCATTTCCGCCGGCCCTCCCGGAAGGTATCCATCGCCTGCATGTCCACGCTATCGAAGCGCTCCCGGATGCGGAACAGAAACACGCCGATCACGATGAGCGCGATCAACACCGAAAAGGCCACGCTGATTTCCACCGCCAGCGGCATCCCGCGCGCCCCGGCGGCGGCCAGCACCAAGCCATTTTCCAAAGACATGAACCCGATCACCAGACTGATGGCGTTGTGGCGGTTGACCATCAGCAACAACCCCAGCAGCAGCACCGCCAACGCGAAGGCCAGATCCTCGCGCGCCAGCGCGTCCGCGCCCGCCGTCACCGGCAGCATGACCATGATCGCCAGCGCCACCAAAGCCGTGCCGGCCAACATGTCGCGACCCACGCCCCCCACCACCTCCAGGGTGCGGTGGATGCCCAGTTGCCGGACGATGCGGCGCAGCGCCATCGGAATCACGATGGCCTTGAACAGCAGGGCGATGCCGGCGGTCACGTACAGGTGGTGGGCCTCTTGGATGTAAGCCTGCCAGCCGACCGCCAGCGCCAGCACCAAGGAATGCAGGGCGAAGGTGTTGAGCAGCGTGTAGACCCGGTCCTGATACAGCAGCAGGAAGCTCACCACCACCATGCCACCGGCCAGAAAATGCGCGATATCGAATTCTAGACCGTGCATCACAGGCTCCGCGACACGAACAGCAACAGCGCACCCAGCAAGCCCAACATCAGCGCCGCCCCCAGAAATTGGTCGACCCGGAACACCCGCATTTTGGCGATGCTGGTCTCGAACAGCGCCAGCAACAGCCCCCCGAACGCCAGCTTGGCCGCATACACCATCCCCCCGAACAGATACGCCTTCAAACCCGCGCCTGCGCCCGCCATGCCCCACGGCGCAAAGATGCAGGCGATCAGCGACAGATACAGCAGCAACTTGAGGGACGCACCCAGCTCGATCAGCGCCAGATGGCGGCCGGAGTACTCCAACACCATCGCCTCGTGGACCATGGTCAATTCGAGGTGGGTGGCCGGGTTGTCGACCGGAATGCGGGCATTTTCGGCGATGGCCACGATGGTCAAGGCCAGCAGCGCCAGCGCCAGCGAGACCCGCAAGCCCACGGCGGCGGTCAGCATGAAACGGGCGACCGACGACAGTTCGGTGGTGCCCGCCAGCAGCGACAGCGTGAACACCATCATCAGCATGGCCGGTTCGGCCAAGGAGGCGATCATCATCTCGCGGCTGGAACCGATGCCCCCGAAGCTGGTGCCGACATCCAGCCCGGCCAGGGCCAGAAAAAAGCGGGCCGTTCCCAACAAGGCGACGATGGCGATCAAGTCCGCCGCCCACATGAAGGGCAAACCGCCGGCGAAGGTCGGCACCAGCGCCGCCGCCACCCACAGCGCGGCGAAGACCAGATACGGCGCGGCCCGAAACAGCCAGGATGCGGAGTCGGCCAACACCACGTCCTTGCGCAACAGCTTGACCAGATCGCGGTAGGGTTGCAGCGGCGATGGCCCGCGCCGGCGCAGCAACCGCGCCTTGACCCAGCGCACCCAACCGGTCAGCAGCGGCGCCAGCAACAGCACCAGCAGCATGTGGCAACCCTGCACGAAATACTCGGTCATCGCCATAGAGCCATCCCTAACAGCAACACCACCAGCGCGCCGAACACCAGGCTCAAATAATGGCGGATGGTGAGATATTGCAGGTAGTTGAAGCGGGTCGAGAGCGCGATCACCGCAGCGGCGATGGGGGCGTAAGCGCGTTCCCACACCGGATCGTGCAACTCGACATCCAGCCGCGCCGCCCGCTGGTCGCCGGGCGGTGGCATCGTCACCCGCTCGCGGGCCTGAAAGACCAGGGTGCCGAACACCCGGCGGATCGGCTGGGCGAAGCTGCCGGCGGTGTACTGAGTGGCGGGGCTGGCGTCGGGAAAGCCGCAATCCCAGGCGGGACCGCGCCGGGCGACAGCGGACGCGAAGCGGTGGATCAGCAGCGCGGCGGCGAAGGCCGCCAGCGCCATGAACAGCATCACCAACAAGCCGTTATAGCTGCTCTTCAACGCACCGACCGGCACCAAGGTCAACCAGGGCTGGTTATATTGATCCACCAGCCGAGCGCCGCCGTTGAGCAACGCCACCACGGGTGCCAACCCGTCCACCACCAGGCCCGGCAAAATTCCCGCCAGCAAGCACAAACCCGCCAGCACGAACATGGCGGCCAGCGAATAGCGGTCGGTTTCCCGCGCCTGCGCGGCGGCGGGCGAGCGCGGCCGCCCCAGAAAAGTGATGCCGAACGCCTTGACGAAACAGGTGGCCGCCAGCGCGGCGGACAGGGCCAGCAGCGCGCCGACCGCCGGCACCAGGAACTTGAGCAGCCACTGCGGCAGTTCGGGGCTGTTCAGGATCGCCTGAAAGGTCATCCATTCCGACACGAAGCCGTTCAGGGGCGGCAGCGCCGAAATCGCCGCCGAGCCGACCAGAAACGCCAGCGCGGTCTGCGGCATCCGGTGGATCAGGCCGCCCAGCCGCTCCATGTCGCGCTCGCCGGTGGCGGTCAGCACCGCGCCCGAACCCAGGAACAACAGGCTCTTGAACAGCGAATGATTGAGGACGTGAAACAGCGCGGCGCTCAGCGCCAGCGCGGCGTTGAAGTACAGCAAATTGGCTTGAAACGCCAGGGCCAGCCCCAGACCGATGAAGATGATGCCGATGTTCTCCACGGTGTGATAGGCCAGCAGCCGTTTCAGATCGTGTTGCATCAGCGCGTACAGCACGCCCAGCACGGCGGTGACGCCGCCCGCGGCCAGCACCACCCCACCCCACCACCACAACACCGGTTCGCCCAGCAGATCGAACACGATGCGGATGAAGCCGTAGACCGCCACCTTGGTCATCACCCCGCTCATCAGCGCCGACACGTGGCTGGGCGCGGCGGGATGGGCCAGCGGCAGCCAGACATGCAACGGCACCAGCCCCGCCTTGGAGCCCGCGCCCAGCAACGCCAACACCAACACCAGCGCCGACCGGCCCGGCGTGATCTGAGCGGCCCGCATCGCGGCGAAATCATAGCCGCCGGCTGGCCCCGCCAGCAGGCCGAACGCCAGCAGCAACGCCAGGGTGCCGAAAAAGGCCATGACCAGATAGAGATAGCCGGCGCGGGCGTTGGCGGGTTCCTGATGGTGGGCCATGACCAGCGCCCACGACCCGAGCGACATGAACTCCCAGGCGAACAGAAAGGAGAAGGCGTCATCGGCCAGCACCACCCAATTCATGCCCGCCAAAAAGGTCGGAAAGAACGGCAACACCCGTTCCGGCGCGCGTTCGTGTTGGCCGTAGCCCAAGGCGAACAGACTGGTGATCGCGCCGCCCAGATTGACCACGATCAGGAAGAAGGCCGACAGCGCGTCCAGCCGGAAATGCATCCCCAGCCACGGCAGGCCCAGCGGCAAAGCGAGTTCGAGCGGCGAATCCCTGGCCAGCAAATACCCCAGCGCCAGCGCCAGCAGGAGAAGGCAAACGGCCAGCGCGGCCCCATGGATGCGGCGGCCGCTCTCCGGGCGACGCGAGGCGACAACCGCGTAAACGCCGCCAGCGAGCAGCACTAGCGGCAATCCCAACAGCAATGGCAGCAACATGCGTGAGAAACGTATCCCGCTGGCACGCGGTGACCCGCGTGGTGGTGGATCGGGGCGCATGAGGGTGAATCGGGACTCGATCGTCCGATCGATCCGGCTCCCCGCCAAGGCCTGGGTAATTTTCAATGGTGTGGCCACGATCATAATAGCAAAGCTCCCGCGCCGCTTCCTGGCGACCACACCGAAGCTTTGGGCTGAAAAAGCCGCTCAAGCCGGCAAAAAGCGTATTGAGAAATCGGGAATTTTGCTCGACCCGGCGATTCAGTCGCCGTCGCGCCGCCGCCGCAAGCCCGCCAAGGGGAACACCGCCGTCCCGTCCTCGCGTTGCCGGGAGCCATCCGCGACCGGTCCCCAGGCATGGCCGTACACCACCTCGCAGGTCGCTGGTAACAACCCATCGGCGCCGCGGACCTGCTCGTAAGCCTCCCGCATCGCCCGCCAGCGGCCCTTGCCGGTCAGGCCACGGGCGCGGCCAGCCGTGACGTTGCCGGCCCCCAGGGCTTTCAAATCCGCCATCAACCCGGTTAGGTCCGGGTAAGTCAGGGTCAGCCGTTCGGCGTCCATGACCGGCTCGGCCAAGCGCGCCCGCAGCAAGGCGTCGCCGATGTCGTGCAAATCCAGAAAGGCGTGAACGTGGGGATGGGGGTCGGCGGCCGACCAAGCGCGCCGCAATTCGCTCAGGGTATCGGGGCCGAGGGTGCTGAATAGCAGCGCTCCGCCCGGCTTGAGGACGCGCCGGAATTCCGCGAACACCCGGTCCAGCTCGTAAGACCATTGCAGGGTCAGGTTGGAAAAAATCAGGTCGCAACTGGCGTCGGCTAACGGCAACGCCTCGGGCTCGCCGACCGCACCGTACAGGGTCCGCAGCCACGGTGCGCGCTTGCGGGCAGCCACCACCATCGCCGGCGTCCGCTCCAGGCCGACGATCCGCGCCCGGCGGTATTTCTTGAACAGCAGCGCCGTCATTTCACCGGTGGCGCAGCCGATATCCAGAATCACCGCCGGGTCGAGCTTGATCAGATCCAAGCGCTGTAGCAAGCGCGCGCCGATCTCGCGCTGCACCACCGCCGCCCGGTCATAACCGGCGGCGGCTCGCGCGAACGCCCGACGCAGCGCCCGGCGATCCAGTTCGAACGGCGAGCCTTCACGGTCCCGCATCGAGAAAGGCCCGCAACTCGGCGACAAATTCGTCCAGATGAGAGAAAAACGGCGCGTGGCCGGCCCGCTCGAACACCTTCAGCCGGATATTCGGCAAACGCTTCACCAGCGCCGCGCCCGCGCTGGCGGGCACCAACCGATCACGCTGGCTCAACATCAGCAAAATCGGACAGGCGATGCGGGGCCATGCGGCGCGTAAATCGGTGTTTTCCAGGAGCGCCAAGCCGCCTTCCAGCGCGGACAGTGCCGGTTCGCCGTGCTGGAACAGCATGGCCTTGAGCCGGCGCAGTTGCTCGGTGGCCTGTTCGCTGCCGTACACTTCCAGGGCGATAAACCGCTTGAGCACGGCGCGGTGGTCCTGGCGAAGTTGCTGGGCGAACTGGCGCAAGACCGGCGGCGCGATGGCGTGCGGCCAACCGGGCCGGCGCACGAAACAGGGAGAGCTGTTGGTCAGAATCAGCCGGCTGACCCGCTCCGGCGCGGTGATCGCCA
>DPWB01000054.1:2209-4371 GCA_003527885.1 Candidatus Competibacteraceae bacterium | reverse complement strand
CCGGCTGAACCCGTAGCCCGGCAAATCGACCACGGTCACCCGATGGTGGTCGAACAGCGCCTCGGCGACATCCTCCCACACCCCGGAGTGCATCCCCCAGCCGTGCACCAGCACCACGTCCGGGCCGGCGCCCAGCGTGTGGGTGTAGGGGGCTGGCCCCGCGCCCGGACGCGAGTCGGGACAGCCGGGTTCGGCGTTTTCGGGAACTGGCGACATGGCGGTGCGCGGCGGGCCTGGCTGACGGCCAGCGACCGTTTACGCCAGCGCCGCGCCGGGCAAGGGACGGCCCTCGTCATCCAGCGGAATATCGATCCATCGATCACGGTGGATGCGCCGCAAGTCCACGATCGACCAGGGAATCAGAATCAGCATCGCCACGATCCAGAAGATCAGGTGCCACGTCCAGTTGTTGCCCGGAAAGAAGGTGCCGATGACGATGAAGAAGCCGGTGACGGCATAGAACCGGGTGGCGGCTTGCTGGGTGTAGTGGCCGACCTTGGGGTTGGGGTGGTGGCGGTTCATGGCGTAGACCAGCATCGACGCGCCGAACCAGAAAATCAGCAGGGGAAACGGCAGCAGGATCGCGATGATATTGCCATAATTCATCAAGGTGGCGGCGCGCTTGGCGGAGGAGCCGCGCGCGATCTTGCCGATGATGGTGTCTTCGCTCGACTCCATGAGATGCATGACGGAACCCGTACTTGACATGGCCCTATTCTCGTTATCGGAAAGCATTATGGAAAAGACGTTGTGGTAGCGGCATGTTCTCCAACGTCCAACACCTTGTCAACCGGACGCGGTGGCCGTGGCTTAACGGCTGGTCGAACCGGCTTCAGGACGCGCTGTTGCCGCCGCTTTGCCTGCTGTGCGGGGCGGCTGGAGCGGATGGCCGCGACCTGTGCGCCGGCTGCGCCCGCGACCTGCCCCGCAACGCGCCGGCCTGCCCGAGTTGCGCCCTGCCGTTGGCGGCGGAACCGAACGGGCCTTGCGGGCTTTGTCTGCGGCATCCGCCGGATTTTGACCGGGTGTTCGCGCCCTTCCTGTATAGACCGCCGGTCGATTATTTGATTCTGGGCTTGAAGTTCGACAACCGGCTGAGCCATGCCCGGCTGCTGGGCGAGCTGTTGGCCGACGCGCTGGCCGCCCGCGCCGAGGGTTTGCCGGATTGTATCCTGCCCGTGCCTTTGCACCCGCTGCGCCTGCGGGAACGCGGTTTCAACCAGGCGCTGGAACTGGCCCGCGCCGCCGCCCGGCGCTTTCAGGTGCCGCTGCTGGCGGACGGTTTGCGGCGCATCCGCCACACCACGCCGCAGACCGGTTTGGATGCCCGCCAGCGCCAGACCAATTTGCTCGGGGCTTTTATGCGGTCGCGCCCGTTGGAGGGAAAACGGGTCGCCTTGGTGGACGACGTGATTACGACCGCCAGCACCGTGGTGGAATGCGCGCGGACCTTACGTGCTGGGGGCGTGGTGGATATCGAAGTCTGGGCCGTCGCCCGCGCCGCCGCCTGAACCTCAGCGCCCCGGCGTTTCGCCCGCCGGGCCGTCTTCGGTTCTGGCCGCTCCGCTCTGGCCTGCCGACTGGCCGGGCTCAGGCCGAACTCGGGCACAGCGAAAACCGATGCGGTCGTGGCGACTGACTGGCCCATCACCGCTTCCCACAGCGCCTGCGTGCAGGGTGCGTCGGACAGCCAGTAGCCTTCTGTCAAGGTGACTTGATGGCGAGGGCCTTCATCGTCGTAATGGCCCGGTTCTTCCTCCGGCGAGCCCATCTGAAACCGTCCCGGCGGTATCTAGCGCAGGCGCTGCGTCACGTCCTGCACGGTGAATTCGACGAAAATGCCGTAGCGGTCTTCACCCTAACCGCTGGCCCAGCGGGGCGGGCAGCCGGTGGTCAACGGGTGCCAAGCGGTGTCGATGATTGAAGGCGTATTCACGATAATGTGATCGACAAGAAATCTTGTGCGCAGCCGCCTTTCTCAGGAGCGAAAGACGTTTTCCAGGTTGGCGGCATCCAAAACGCGGTCGCTCCAGCGTTCGATCTGCTCTTGGGTGGCCGATCCAATCCGCGCCATCAGCTCGCCGGGCAGCGGGCCGAACCGCCGCACCAACAATCGCTGCAACAGCAAGGCTTCACCCTTCTCGATGCCTTTCTCGATGCCT
>DPWB01000054.1:0-2032 GCA_003527885.1 Candidatus Competibacteraceae bacterium | reverse complement strand
TTTCTCGATGCCTTTCTCGATGCCCTTTTGCTCGTGCTCGCGAGCCCAAGTCTCAAACCGGTCAGCCAGTATCATTTTCAACTCCTGCAAGTCGCGGACCTTCGGCAGCACCAGGCGGTTGCGGCTGTGGCGCAACACCATCGCCCGAATCCAGATCGCGAAAATCCGCTTGAGTTCCGGGTTGCCCTCCAGCCATCCGTTCACTTGGTCGATCAGCTCCACCAGCGAGGCTTCGCTTTCCGGGCGCTCGAAGCGGATGGCCGCCGCCACCAAGTTCCGCATTGCCGCCAGTTCGGCGAGATCGTACCGATTCTCGTCGATCAGCAGGTACTCCAGATGGGGCACGTACTTCGCCAGCAGCCCTGGAGCCTTGGGGATCAGGTCGGCCACGTCGGTTTTGGCCGTCCATTTCCCCTCGCCGTTGTACAGCACGATGGGCAGCACCGGCGGCAGGCGTCGCTCGGGCAGAACCTGCTTCTGCTTGATCAGGTCTTGGTACAGCAGCCCGACGTAGGTCATGATCCGCACCGCCATCCAGGAATCGACCGCGCTTTGGAACTCGATCAGCAGGTAGAGGTATACCCATTCTCCGCCGACCTTCACCCGCCACACGATATCGTCCGCCCGATCCCGCAGATCGTCGGTGATGTAGCTGCCCGACACCCGTTCCAGAGTGCTGTAGTCCAGGCCGTGCAGCCAGTCGTCCGGGACGAAGCCCAAAAGGAGATCCCGCATCACTTCCGGGGCCGTGAACAGCGTCTTGTACGAGGCGTCGTCATGGTTCATCGGCCGCAGTGTATCTGTCGCGGAGCGCCTATTGGAACCTCTATGGTCTGCCGAAGTTTACCCTCAAGCTGGCGACTATTTTCGGGTACAGCGAAAGCCGATGCCGTCGAAGCGGTTGCCGGAGAGGGCATGGTTACGGTACGCCGCTCGCACGTAACGCGCGTCGCTGTACCAGGATCCGCCGCGCAACACGCGGTCCGCGACGGCCTCAAGTGAACCTGTTGGTATCGAAACATCTTGATCGTAATCCCTCATACCATCCTGACACCACTCCCAGACGTTGCCGAGCATGTCGTGCAGGCCCCAGGGATTGGCCCGCTTGAGCTTGACCGGCTGCGTCCCCGCCCGCGTGTGCGGGTATTGTTTCTCCGGCCAGTTCGAGCTGTCGACACCGTTATGCAGCTCGAACTCGACCCCGCTGTTGCCACCGTACCAAGCGATGGGATCGAGCACCGGGGCGTTGTTCTCGCCCAGGATGTCCAAAGCGCCGGTATAAATGGCCGTCTCGGTCCCTGCCCGGCAGGCGTATTCCCACTGCGCTTCGCTGGGTAGCGTCAGGTCGAGACCGGGAATCCGGCCGTTCAGTCGCTTCAGAAAGTCTTGCACGTCGTGCCAACTGACGCTCTCCACGGGTCGATTCGGGCTTATAAACCGGCTCGGGTTCTCACCCATCACCGCCTCCCATAAGGCTTGTGTGCACGGCGTGTCTGACAGCCAGCAACCTTCGGTCAGGGTGACGGGGTGGCGGGGATGTTCTCGCTTGAACCATTTCCGCTCGTAGTCGTCTTTCGCCAACCTCCGGGTTTCTTCCTCCGACGAGCCCATCCAGAACCGTCCCGGCGGTATCCAGCGCAGCCGTTGGACCACCGGTTCCCCGCGGCCCGGATCGATCTCGATTTCGCACCACAGCCCGAAACGGTCACGGCCAATGGCGCTGGCCCAGGCGGGTTTTACGAGGCGGTGAAACGTCAGACGCTCGCGGTCGGTATTAACCAGGAAGGTCGGGGCTTGGGGTAACAGGCAGCGCGCTGGGGACTCGCCTGTGTCGAGCCGCAACAGGGCGGGTGACGCGCCGGTCGCTCCGCCAAGTTGGCCCAGATCGGGTTGGATAGACGGCTCTGCACCTGATTGAACTCGGGCACAGCGAAGCCCGATTCCGTCGAAACGGTAGCCTGGATCAATGTGAAGACTGTCTCTTATACACATCTGACGCTGCCGACGCGCGATCTCGGGTAGATATCGGTGG
>DPWB01000409.1:2959-11831 GCA_003527885.1 Candidatus Competibacteraceae bacterium | reverse complement strand
TTATTGCATTGATGTTTAACTTTTTTTTAATGATACGGCGACCACCGAGATCTACACTAGATCGCTCGTCGGCAGCGTCAGATGTGTATAAGAGACAGCCAAAATACCGATGGAAAAAATCAGCGCAAACAACGACACCCGGTTGAGGGTGAAACCCCAGGCCCACGAGGCGAACAAGGTGATGGTCAGCGTCAAAATCACCGCCGCGCCGACGATGGACGCCTCGCGCCAGCCCAGCGCCAGCCACACCAGCACGATCACCAGCGCGGTGGCGAAAATCAGCTTGGTGATCAGCGTCAACGCCTTATCGTTGGCGGTGACGCCGTAGTTACGGGTCACGGTGATATTGACGCCTTCCGGGATGACGGTGCCTTTCAGTTGTTCGACCCGTTCCAGAATCTGCTCGGCGATGAGCACCGCGTTTTCACCGGGCTTCTTGGCGATGGCCAGCGTCACGGCGGGAAATTCGCCCTCTGCCGCGATGCCGTTGGCCCGCGCCGCCGGCCCCGTACCCAGCCAGACGTAACGCACCGGCTGATCCGAACCCGATGTCACCTCGGCGACATCCGCCAGATACACCGGTGCGCCCTGGTGCAAGCCGACCACCAAGCTACCGAGTTCCGCCGGGTCCACCAGGAAACCGCCAGCCTGCACCGGGATTTCGCGGTTGTCGCCGACCAGGGCTCCGGCATCGCTTGAGGCGTTGGCCGCTTGCAACGACCGCCGGAGATCGGCCAAGGCCAGGCCGTGACCGGCCAGCTGGGCCGGATCGAACCGCACTAACACCGCCCGGTCGGGCGCGCCGATGGTATACAAATCGCGCGTGCCGGCCACCCGTTTCAGTTCGGTTTCCAGGCTGTGCGCGACCCGCGCCAGATCGTCGGCGCCCTGCCGGGGATTTTCGGTCCACAGCGTCAGGCCGAGGATCGGCACATCGTCGATGCCCTTGGGCTTGACGATGGGCGGGCTGACGCCGAGATGGGCCGGTAGCCAGTCGGCGTTGGAATAGAGTTTGTTGTACAGGCGGACGACGGCGTCGGTGTACGGCTCGCCGACCTTGAATTGCACGGTCAGCACCGCCATGCCGGGACGCGATACCGAATAGACGTGTTCCACACCCTCGATTTCCGCCAGCATCTGTTCGGCGGGACCGCTGACCAGCCGTTCCACTTCCCGGGCGGTCGCGCCGGGAAAAGCGATGAAAACGTTGGCGAAGGTGACGTTGATCTGCGGTTCTTCTTCGCGGGGCGTCACCAGCACCGCGAATACGCCCATCAGCAAACCCACCAGCGCCAATAGCGGCGTGATTTCACCGAGCAGGAACTTTTTGGCGACCGCTCCAGATAAGCCGAGCCGCGCTTCGGCGGTGGCGCTCACCTTACGGCCCCTTCCGCCGCTGGTCCTTGAGATAGAGCCCCGCCTTGATCGGCTCCAGGGCCACCTGCTCGCCCGGCTCCAGCCCGGCTAGAATTTCGACCGTTTCAGCCTCGACCCGACCGGGACGCACCTGCCGCAGGCTGACCTTGCCATCCCGCAGCACATAGACACCACTCACTTCACCCCGCTGGACCAGGGCCTGACGCGGCACGGTCAAAGCGCTGGCATCGCCCACTTGAAAAGCCGTCTTGACGAACATGCCCGGATAAAATCCTTCGGTCTTTCTGGGGAGATGGACCCGCACCTTGAAGACGTTGCTCTGGGGGTCGGCATAGGGGAAAAAGACCAACTTCTCGGCGGCGATACCTTTGCCGCCGGCCGGCGGCGACACGCGGGCTTGCCTGTATTTTCGCACGGGAACGATCAAGCGCTGCGGCACGTTCACCACCACCCGCAACTCGTCGAGCGAGAACCCCGTCATCAGCGGCTTGCCGGGCTGGACCGTTTCACCGAGCTGGACGTGGCGCTGCAGCACGATGCCGCTGTAGGGGGCGTTAACGGTGGTGTAGCCCAGCGATTCCTTGGCCTGGGAAACCCCCGCTTGCGCGGCTTCCAGCCGGGCCTTGGCGGTGTCGAAAGCGGCGGTGGCGGCGTCCATCGTCGCCTTGGCGACGACTTTCTTTTCGTAGACGCCGCGGATGCGCTGGTATTCGGCCTCCGCTTCCAGAAACCGGGCTTGCGCCTCGCGCAGATTGGCTTGCGCCTGGTCGAGACCGGCGCGCTGCTCGATGTTGCGGATGCGGATGATGGGGGCGCCTTGCGGCACGAAGTCGTTGACATCGGCCATGATGGTCTCGACCCGGCCGGCGGTCTGAGCGGAGACCGTGCTCTGGTTCACCGCCTCGACCACACCGTCGAGAATTCGCTCGTCCGGCAGCGTTTGCAGCTTCGCTTCGGCGACCGGAAAGGGTGCTTCGGCGGCACCGCTCCAGTCCGGCATCACGCCGAGTAAAGGCCACAACAGCAGCAAGAGACGATTCGGCAAGAACATGACCACATCCTTCCAAGCCGGCGATATATTAATATATTAGATTAGTCTAATATTTATGGCGCTCGGGGGCAAGGGAGGACGGGTGAGCCTTCCGGCTGTTGGCGCGGCGCGCAAGCCGGGGTCGGGTCACGGCGAAACAAGCCGCCCGATATCCGCCCGGACCCAGGCTCAGGGCATTTCCAAATCCGCCACCAACACCAATCCCAGCAATACGGCGGTTTCAGCCAATTCACAGGCGGCGCCCAAAATATCGCCGGTCACCCCGCCCAAGCGCGCCAACACGCCACGCCGGAGGCCGAAAAACCCGACTCCCAGAAGAACGAGCAGTGCCCCTCCTTGCCAGCCGAGCGCCATCACCGCGGTCACGGCGCTGGCCAAGACCATCAACCCACAGCTGGCGCGCGGCACGTGCAAGGCATAGGGTTCGCCCAAGCCTTCAGACCGGACGTAGGGCGTCGTCACCAGCAGCAACACCATCACCGCGCGGCCCAGCACCGGAGCCAATAACAGGACGGTGCGACCATCGCCGGCCAGCAGCACTTGCAAGGCGGCAAACTTGTTCAGCAGGACCAAGCCGATCACCGCTATCGCGATAGGGCCGCTACGCGGGTCTTTCATGATCGCCAACGTCCGGTCGTGGTCGCCCTGACCGCCGACCCAGGCATCGGCGCTATCGGCCAAACCATCCAGATGCAAACCGCCGGTCAAGATGACCCAAACGGTGAGGACCAGACCCGCCAACACACCGGGATCGGTCAACCACAGCGCGGTGTGCAACCCCGCCAGCAACGCCCCGATCACCGCGCCGACCACCGGAAAAAACAGCACCGAAAACCCCAGCTCCCGAGGCTGCGGCGGCGGGCCAAGCAAGGGAACCGGCAACCGGGTCAACAATTGCAGCGCCAGAATAAAGGCGCGCATCAGGTCAAGCGACCGTTGTGGAACACCAAATGCGGCTCGGCCTGGGGATCGCAATGCTGGCGGATCCGGCTGAGCGCCGCGTAGGGCACCTCGATTCGCCAGATGCGGTGCAACGGCATCTCCAGCAACCGGCGCAGGATCATGCGAATGACCCCGCCGTGCGCGACCAGCAACACGTGCCGGCCCCGGTAGCCGCGCAGCAACTCGTCCCACGCCCGGCCGACCCGCCGGTCGAAATCGGCGACCGGTTCGCCTTGCGGGATCGGATGGGCGACCGGATCGCGCCAGAAACGCCCCAGCGCGGCCGGTTCCGCGGCGCTGACCTCGGCGACGGCGCGGCCTTCCCAGATGCCGAAGCTCAACTCGCTGAAGCCGCTGTCGATGGCCAGGGGCCGGTTCAGTTGCTCGCTCAATTCGCGGGCGAAAGCGGCGCAGCGGCGCAGCGGCGAGCTGATCACAGCCTCCCAGTCGCGACAGGCGCCCACCGTCGCCCGCATCTGCCGCCAGCCGAGCGCGCTCAAGGGATCGTCGATCGCGCCCCGGAATTTTTGCCCTCCCTCCGGCTCGCCGTGCCGCAACAAATCCACCACGGTAAATTCGCTCATGCCCGCGAGACCCCCGCTTCGGCGAAGGTCGCCATCCCCGCGTGCAAGGCGGCGGCGGCGCGCAGGATTGGCATCGCCACCGCCGCCCCGCTCGCCTCGCCCAGCCGCAGGTCCAACGCGAGCAACGGGCTGGCCTGCAAGGCGTCCAACAGACAGCGATGGCCCGGTTCGGCGGAACAGTGCGCGTAGAACAACCAAGCCGCCAACTCCGGCCGCAACCGCACCGCCGCCAGCGCGGCGGCGGTGGCGATGAACCCATCCACCAGCGCCGGCACGCCGAGCTGGCCGCAGCGCAGATAAGCGCCCGCCAGCGCGGCGATCTCGAAGCCGCCCAAGCGTTGCAGCGCCTCGAGCGGCCGGTCGCTGCGATGCCGGGCCAGCGCCCGTTCGATCACGCGCGCCTTGCGGGCGATGCCGGCGTCATCCAATCCGGTGCCGGGACCGGCCAGTTTTTCGGCGGGCAACCCCAACAGGGAGCAGGCGACGGCGGCCGCGCTGGTGGTGTTGCCGATGCCCATCTCCCCGCCGACGAACAACTGCGCCCCGCCGATCACGGCCCGTTCGGCGGCATCGTGGCCCGCCGCCAACGCGGCGCGCAACTGCTCGGAAGTCATGGCGGGACCCCCGACAAAATTGGCGGTGCCGGGTCCGACCCGCGCATCCAACACGCCCGGCAGCTCCGGCATGGCCCGCGCCGTACCGACGTTCACCACCTCGAGCCGCGCGTTCCATTCCCGGGCCAGCACGCTGATCGCCGCGCCGCCGCGCGCGAAGTTGCGCACCATCTCGGCGGTCACCGCCTGCGGGAAAGCCGAAACGCCCTCGGCGACCACGCCGTGATCGCCGGCGAACACGGTGATCCAGATCTGGTCCAAACGCGGCCGTTGGGTGCCCTGCATGGCCGCCAGCATGACCCCGAGCTCTTCCAGTCGACCCAGAGAACCGGGCGGCTTGGTCAGTTGCGCCTGCCGCTCGCGAGCGGCGACCCGCACGGCGTTATCGGAAGCAGCGATCGGGTCGTCATACCAGTGAGAGCTCATGCGAGACAGTCCTTGAGGGTAAGAGGGAGCCCGGCAACCACCAAAGTCACCCGGTCGCAGCGGCTGGCGACCGCCTGGTGCAAGCGGCCGGCCTCGTCGCGAAAACGGCGGGCCGAGGGGTTGGCGGGTACGATGCCCTGCCCCACTTCGTTGCTGACCAGCACGATGTGACCGGGCAAGGCCGGGAGAACGGCGAGCAACCGATCGGTTTCCGCCGCCGCGCGCTCGACGCCGGCGGCCAGTAGGTTGCTGGACCACAGGGTCAGACAATCGACCAACAGGCAACGATCTGGCGCGGCGTGGGCGGTCAACGCTTCGGCCAAGGCCAAGGGTTCTTCCACCAGGCCCCAGGCGGAGGGGCGTTCGGCGCGATGGCGGACGATGCGCTCGGCCATTTCCCGGTCGCCGGCTTGCGCGGTGGCGACATAGATGACGCTCAACCCGCCTTCGAGAGCGCGCCGCTGGGCGAAAGCGCTCTTGCCCGAGCGCGCGCCACCGATAACAAATTCTTTCATGGCATGATCTTATAATAGTTATCCCGTGCGCCGAACCGGCGGAGCCTCGCTCAATTGTAGGCGGAATCGCGCCACTTGGAACCCTCTGGCGAATCCGCCCATCGCGCGGCGCGGCGTTGCACGGCCCGACGTTTCCCCATAGAATGATTGTTTTTTGCGGCCCGCTCGGACCGCCCCTCCTTGCCTCACCGCGCCGCGGGAGGCGGTCATTATCCGTAAGGAGCCTTGATGCGACATTACGAAATCGTCTTTCTGGTCCATCCCGACCAGAGCGAACAAGTCCCGGCCATGATCGAGCGCTACCGCGCCATGATCCAGGAGGACGGCGGGCAAATCCACCGTCTGGAAGACTGGGGCCGCCGCCAGCTGGCTTACCCCATCAACAAGATTCACAAAGCCCACTACGTGTTGATGAATGTGGAATGCAGCTTGGCGGTGCTCCAGGAAATGCAGAGCGCGTTCCGTTTCAACGATGCCGTCATCCGCAATCTCGTCATCCAGCGCGACACCCCCGAAACCGAGCCCTCGCCGCTCATCAAATCGCGCGACGAGCGCGAAGGCCACCCGGATCGCGATGGCCAAGGCGAGCGCGAGGAGCGCCTGAGCCGCGAAGACGTTGACGATGAGGAAACCGACGTCGACGACGAGGCGGCCTGAGCGTCTGACTGGCGTCCTCGTACCCGCCGCGATCCTGCTAGGGGCGAATCCCGCAAGTCTCGTTGGCGCCGCGTTCGAGGGGCGCAAAGCCTTTGGCTCGGCCACGGGCGCGCCGGCGGCGCCGACGACCTGAACCCGCGCTCCGCCGCCGCAAAGTTCGGTGGCCGCTTACTACAAACACCTTTTGAGGGTTAATGCATCATGTCGCGCTTTTTTCGTCGCAAGAAATTCTGTCGGTTCACCGCCGAAGGCGTTAAGGAAATCGATTACAAGGACATCGTCACCCTGAAAAACTACATCACGGAAACCGGCAAAATCGTACCGAGCCGCATTACCGGCACCAAAACCCGCTACCAGCGCCAACTGTCGGTCGCGATCAAGCGGGCCCGGTTTCTGGCCCTGCTCCCGTACTGCGACCGGCATTAGCCGCGAGCACACGCTGCCGCCAGCCGGTCGCGGAACCGCTTGCCGTGCGGTCGCTCGCCGCTTTTGTCATGCGCAGCCGCCCGGCGGCGGCGCTGACCGCCGCCGCTTCGGCCGTTTTGTTTTGGCTGCTCCCGCCCTTTCTGGTCGTGGCGACAGCGATCATTGCCTTGATCGCCTTGCGCCGAGGCGTGCTCGCGGGCGCGCCGATCACCGTCTCGGCGGGACTGGGAGCCGCCGGACTGGCGTGGCTGGTCCTCGGCGAGCCTTGGTCGATGCTGCAAGTGCTGCTGTCCTGCTGGTTGCCGCTGGTGTTGTTGGCGGCCACCCTGCGCGCGACCGTCTCCCTGTCGCGAACCTTTCAGGTGGCGGCTCTGCTGGGGCTGCTGGGGGTGGCGGGTTTCTATCTGGTCATGGACGACCCGACCACCCGGTGGGGCGCCATGCTGTCCGGCATCCGTCAGGAACTGGCGAACACCGGCTCGCTCGGATCGACCGCGGACCGCGCATTCCTGGATCGACTGCTACAGCTGATCGAAGGCTGGGCGCCTTACCTGCCGGGCCATATCGTCAGCGCGGTTCTCTTGGTGGCGCTGTCGGGCTTGCTCCTGGGCCGCTGGTGGCAGGCGCTGCTGTTCAATCCCGGCGGTTTTGGCCCCGAAATTCGGGGCTTGCGGCTGGGTCGGCCGCTCGCCGCGCTAACCTTGGCGCTGTTTGCGGCGGCGCTGTGGTCCGGCTGGCCGCCCTTGAGCAACTTGGCGTTGGTTCTGGGAACGCTATACACTCTACAGGGTATCGCGCTCGTTCACGCGCTGGCGTTCAAACTACAGCTCTCCCCCGCTTGGCTGCTGGTGTTTTACTTGCTGCTGGTTCCGCTGCTGTCGCAGGCGGTCATCGCGTTGGGCGTCGCCGACGCCTGGGCGGACTTTCGCAACCGGATCGGAGCGCGTCCGGGCGCGCGCTGAACGGGCCGTCCGTTTAACTCACGTCGTGCTGTCTTTGGAGTTTAGTCATGGAAATCATCCTACTGGAAAAAGTGGCCAATCTGGGCGCGCTGGGCGACCGGATCAAGGTCAAGCCGGGTTACGCCCGGAACTTTCTCATCCCCAAGGGTAAGGCCACCGCCGCCACCGCCGCCAACGTGGCGCGTTTCGAGGCGCGCCGCGCCGAGTTGGAGCGCATCGCCGGCGACACGCTCTCCAAGGCGCAAGCGAGGGCCGCGCAACTGGCCGAGCTGATCGTGACCCTGTCGGTCAAAACCGGCAGCGAAGGCCGGCTGTTCGGCTCGGTGGGCGCCGCCGATATCGCCAACGCCGTGTCGGCGGCCGGGATCGAGCTGCAAAAACACGAAGTCCGGCTGCCCGCAGGCCCGATCCGCCAGACCGGCGAGTACGATGTCGATGTGCACCTGCCCAGCGAGGTCAAGACTCAAATCCGGGTCAACATCATCGCCGAAACCTGAAATTTGGCGGAACCCACACCGGGCTTTGCACTACACTTAAGCCGCATTACCCGCGCGGGTATCAGCCGGCGACGGACGGTCGTCGGCCCACGCGCCCTCACCCCGCCGGGGAGCTTCGAGGCCGTACCGCCAAGCAGTCGCGGCGGACGGCGGATCGCCGGTTCCATTCCGAGAGTTCCGTCATGCAGCCCGTCACCCCGTTTCCAAGCCGTAAGGATGCCGCCGCCGAAGCGCTGCGGGTCCCGCCGCATTCGCTTGAAGCCGAACAAGCGGTGCTGGGCGGCCTGATGCTGGATAATTCGACCTGGGACCAGATCGCCGACCGCCTGGATGAAAGCGACTTTTACCGCGGCGATCACCGCCTGATTTTCCGCGCCATCCGCCGGCTGTCGGAAACCGGCAAGCCCTTCGATCTGCTGACTCTGGCCGAGTGGCTGGAAGACAACAACCAATTGCAGGACGCGGGCGGCTTCGCCTATCTGGGCGTTTTGGTGCGCGACACCCTAAGCGCCGCCAACGTGCGCGCCTACGGCGACATCATCCGCGAGCGCGCGATCCGCCGCGACCTGATCCGCATCGCCACCGAAGTGGCCGACAGCGCCTACGACCCCAAGGGCCGCGACTGCAAACAGTTGCTGGACGACGCCGAGAAAAGCGTGTTCGCCATCGCCGAACAGGGGATGCGCGCCCAACAGGGCTTTTCCAACATGAAGGAGCTGTTGGCGCGCACGGTGGAGCGCATCGACATCCTGTTCCACCACGACAACCCCATCACCGGCATTCCCACCGGCTGGCCGGATTTCGACGACCGCACCGCCGGC
>DPWB01000409.1:0-2662 GCA_003527885.1 Candidatus Competibacteraceae bacterium | reverse complement strand
CCGGTGGCGGTGTTCAGCATGGAAATGCCGGGCGAGAGCCTGATCATGCGCCTGATCTCCTCGCTGGGGCGGATCGACCAGCACAAGGTGCGGACCGGTCGCTTGGAAGATGAAGACTGGCCCCGGATCACCTCGGCGGTCACCATGCTCTCCAATTCTCGCCTGTTCATCGACGACAGCTCCAACCTGAGCCCCAACGAACTGCGGGCGCGGGCGCGGCGCCTGCACCGGCAGGAAGGGCAACTGGGCTTGATCGTGGTGGACTACCTGCAATTGATGCAGGTGCCGGGCACCAACGAGAACCGGGCGACCGAAGTGTCCGAGATTTCCCGCGCCCTCAAATCGCTCGCCAAGGAGCTGTCGGTGCCGGTGCTGGCGCTGTCCCAGCTCAACCGCACCCTGGAGCAGCGCGGCGACAAACGGCCGATCATGTCGGACTTGCGGGAATCGGGCGCGATCGAGCAGGACGCCGACCTGATTTGCTTCATCTATCGCGATGAGGTCTACAACCAAGACAGCCCCGACAAGGGCATCGCGGAAATCATCATCGGCAAACAGCGCAACGGCCCCATCGGGACCACCCGCCTCACCTTTCTGGGCCAATACACCCGTTTCGAGAGCTATGCCTCGGACGCCTACCGGCCAAGCTCCAAAAGCGAACCGAGAACCGCGGCCGGCTCTCGCCCGAAGAGCGCGCCCGCACCGGCTCCAACCGGGCAAAACCACCGTCCGGCGCCCACGGATGGCGGCCACCGTTAAACCCGAGCGTGACGGCCGCGACCCGCTGCCGACCACCGCCGCCCCGCGATTCTCCCAACCCAAACGCACGTTGATCGCCCGAGATGGTTAACAAAGGCCGCACGGTCTACCTCTGCACCGATTGTGGCGCGCAAGCCAGCAAATGGTCGGGACAATGTGGCGACTGCGGGGCCTGGAATACCCTCCAGGAAACCACCGCCGCGCCGACCGCCGCGAAAAGCGGGATAAAGCCCGCCGGTTACGCCGGGTCGACCGGCGCCGAGGTGCGGGTTCTGGCCGATGTGGACGCGGCGGCCGAACTCCGCCAATCTTGCGGCAACGCCGAATTGGACCGGGTGTTGGGCGGCGGCCTGGTCAACGGCTCGGTCACCCTGATCGGCGGCGATCCCGGCATCGGCAAATCCACCTTGCTGCTACAGGTGTTGGCGGAACTGGCCGGGCGCAACCGGGCGCTGTACGTCAGCGGCGAGGAATCGCCGCAACAGATCGGCTTGCGCGCCCAGCGCCTGCAATTGCCCCGCGACCGCTTGCGGCTGTTGCCGGAAATTTGCGTGGAGCGGATTCTCGGCCTCGCCGAGAGCGAACGGCCCCAGATCATGGTGATCGATTCGATCCAAACGGTGTTCACGGAACGCCTGCAATCGGCTCCCGGTTCGGTCGCGCAAGTGCGCGAGAGCGCGGCGCAACTGGTGCGTTTCGCCAAAGCCAGCGGAACCGCCCTGTTTCTGGTCGGTCATGTTACGAAGGAAGGCGCCATCGCCGGGCCGCGGGTGCTGGAACACATGGTCGATACCGTGCTGTACTTCGAAGGCGATCCCGGCGGGCGCTTGCGGGTGCTGCGGGCGGTGAAAAACCGCTACGGGCCGGTCAACGAGTTGGGCGTGTTCGCGATGACCGAACGCGGGCTCAAGGAAGTCAACAACCCCTCGGCGATTTTCCTGTCGCGCCACGAGCTACCCGTCGCCGGCAGCGTGGTCATGGTGACGCGCGAAGGCACCCGGCCGCTGTTGGTGGAGATTCAGGCGCTGGTGGACGAATGCCACGGCGGCAACCCCCGGCGGGTGACGCTGGGGTTGGAGCAGAACCGGCTGGCCATGCTGCTGGCGGTCCTGCACCAGCACGGTGGGGTGGCCATGTACGATCAGGATGTCTACGTCAACGCGGTCGGCGGAGTGCGCATCAACGAAACGGCGGCGGATTTGGCGGTGTTGCTGGCGGCGCTGTCGAGCTTCCGCGACCGGCCGCTGCCGACCGATTTGGTGGTGTTCGGCGAAGTCGGGCTAGCGGGCGAAATCCGGCCGGTCCCCAACGGCGAAGAACGGTTGCGCGAGGCCGCCAAGCACGGTTTCAAGCAAGCCGTCGTCCCTCGCGCCAACCTGCCCCGGCGCGGCAGCCGCGCGGAAGGCATGGAGATCCGGGGCGTCACCCGGCTGAGCGAAGTGCTGGGAACCCTCTAGGGGCCGGTTCGGCGAGCGCGTGAGCAGCCCGCTTTCAGCACGATCCGTTGTGCTGGCCGGAGCGAAGCTGGCAGGTCACGCATTGATTGGCGGAGAGGGTGGGATTCGAACCCACGTGGGGCTTTTACGCCCCCATCCGATTTCGAGTCGGCGCCGTTGTGACCGCTTCGGTACCTCTCCGGAAGGAATTTAGTTGGAGCAAAAGCGAAATAGCTTTATATTTTATCCTATACCACCGTTTTGCCAATACCCTTGAGCGATTTCGGGGCTGATATCCATGCTCAAAATTTACCCTCCCTCAGAAGCGCCTTACCCCCCTGGCATGGCCCAAGCCGTGGCCGATACGCCCTCAGCCTGTCTCTTATACACATCTCCGAGCCCACGAGACCGTACTCGCTCTCGTATGCCGTCTTCTGCTTGCACACACAAAAGGAAAGAACACTCGC
>DPWB01000105.1:11616-14389 GCA_003527885.1 Candidatus Competibacteraceae bacterium | reverse complement strand
CCGCCCGCCGGCCGGGGTATAGCGCACGGCGTTGAACACCAGATTGGAAAAAGCGCTGCGCAACTCTTTTTCACAGCCGGTCAGCCACAACCCGGAATCGGCCTGTACCAGTATCTCGTGACCCTGCTCGCCGCTGAGCTCGCCGCTGAGCGCGCCGGCGTCACCGGCGATATCGGCCAACAGCGCCGGCACCGCGACCGGCTTGCCCGGCATCCGCTCCTTTTGCGACTCCAGGCGCGCCAGCAGCAGCAAATCTTCGATGATATGCAGCATCCGACCCGCCTGTTGCCGCATCCCGCGCAGGGGCTGCCGCCACGCCGCCAAGGCCGGGCTATCGCTGTCGAGAAACGTCTCCAGATAACCGATCACGACCGTCAAGGGCGTGCGCAATTCGTGGGAGACATTGGCGATGAAGTCGCGCCGCATCTGTTCCAGCCGCCGCACCCGGCTGATATCGCTCGCCAGCAGCAACCGCTGTTTCTTACCGTAAGGGACGAGCCGGGCGCTGAGAGTCACCGCACCGTCCACCGGTGAGGGAAACTCCACGCTGTCGCCCGGACGGCGCTGGTTCAGAAAAGCCACGAAGCCGGGATAGCGCAGCAGGTTGGCGACCGGCAGCCCGACATCCCGCCCCGGCGTCAACCCCAACAGCGGTTGCGAAGCACCGTTACACCACACCACCTTGCCCTCTTCGTCCAGGATGACCGCAGCGTCCGGCAGCGCGGCGGTCGCCTGTTGAAACTGACCCAGCAAGCGGCCGAACTTGCGCTTGCGCTTGCGGTTTTGGCGGCGCAAGCGGCCGATGCGGGAGGCGATGCCCCCCCAAACCCAGCCGGCCGGCAACGGTCCGGCGTCCTTATCGTCTTGCTGCAACCAGCGCTCCAACCGATACAGCCGCCACAGCTGCCAGGCCAGCGCTCCGGCCGCGGCGAGCAGCAACCCCGCCAACACCTGCCCGGCCAGCCAGCCCAACCACGCCGCCCCCAGAAAGAGCGCTCCCAGCCGCCAAGCCAGCGACCACCAGGCGTGCGACACCCTCTACACCCTCGTCGAAAACCGGTAGCCGGCGCCGCGCACCGTCTGGATCAAGGCATCGTGACCGTGCGGTTCCAGCACTTTTCGCAAGCGGCGGATGTGGACATCCACGGTGCGCTCCTCGACGTAGACGTTGCTGCCCCAGACCCGGTCCAGCAGCTGGCCGCGGCTGTAGACCCGTTCCGGGTGGGACATGAAAAATTCCAGCAAACGGTATTCGGTCGGCCCCATTTCCAGTAGTGCCGCTCCGGCGTTGACCCGGTGGCTGGCCAAATCCAGCGACAAGCCGTTGGCGCGCAGCAGCTCGTCTTCCGCCGCCGGCCCGCCCCGGCGCAACACCGCCCGGATGCGCGCCACCAGCTCGCGCGGCGAAAAGGGCTTGGTCATGTAATCGTCCGAACCACTTTCCAACCCTTGCACCTTGTCCTCCTCCTCGGCCCGCGCGGTCAACATGATGATCGGCACTTCGCGGGTCAGTTCCTCGCGCTTCAGGCGGCGGGCGAAGTCGATGCCGCTGAGGCCCGGCAGCATCCAGTCCAGCAAGATGAGATCGGGCAACCGTTCGGCGATGCTGGCGTGTGCCTGTCGGGCGTCGGCCGCTTCCCGCACCTCGAAGCCAGCGTCGCTCAAGGCGAACACCACCATCTCCCGAATCGGCTGCTCGTCCTCCACGATTAAAATACGCTTCGCGTTCATGAAACCTCTTGCATTTGTTCGAACCAGCCCAATATCTTGAAAATATCTAAACCAGCGTCTTATTTAAGGCGTTTCGATGACAGTAGCGTTACAAGCGAGCGCCAGGCCCCCATCCGCGCGTTTCCTTTTCCCTTTGACCGATTCGCTCGCGCCGATCGCTCGATCGGCGCCCACCAGGAGATTCACCCATGAGCGCCAAGCACGCCCGCGTGTTGATCCTCGGCTCCGGCCCGGCCGGCTACACCGCCGCCGTCTACGCCGCCCGCGCCAATTTGAAACCGGTGCTGGTCACCGGCTTGCAGATGGGTGGTCAATTGACCACCACCACCGAGGTCGACAATTGGCCGGGCGATGTGGAAGGTCTGATGGGACCGGATTTGATGGAGCGGATGCGCAAACACGCCGAGCGTTTTCACACCGAAATCGTGTTCGACCAGATTTACACCGCCAAGCTGCAAGAGCGACCCTTCAAGCTCATCGGCGATTCCGGAGAATACACCTGCGATGCGCTGATCATCGCTACCGGCGCGAGCGCGCAGTATCTCGGCCTGCCTTCGGAGCGGGCGTTCACGGGCAAGGGCGTGTCCGGCTGCGCCACCTGCGACGGCTTTTTCTACCGCAACCAGAAAGTTGCGGTGATCGGGGGCGGCAACACGGCGGTCGAGGAAGCGCTGTATCTGGCCAACATCGCCAGCGAAGTCACCCTGGTGCACCGCCGCCAGCAGTTTCGCGCCGAGAAGATCATGGTCGACAAGCTGATGGAGCGGGTCAAGGCCGGTAAAATCCGACTGGAACTGGATAGCGTGTTGGACGAGGTATTGGGCGACGACAGTGGCGTGACCGGCATCCGCGTGCGCAACGTCAAGGGCGATGACCGCAAGGAGATCGCGCTGCAAGGGGTGTTCATCGCCATCGGCCACAAACCCAACACCGATCTTTTTGCCGGTCAGCTGGCGATGACCAACGGCTACATCCAGGTGAAGGGCGGCAGCGAGGGCAACGCGACGGCGACCAGCGTGCCCGGCGTGTTCGCCGCCGGCGA
>DPWB01000105.1:0-11441 GCA_003527885.1 Candidatus Competibacteraceae bacterium | reverse complement strand
GGCGTGTTCGCCGCCGGCGACGTGGCCGATCACGTCTACCGGCAGGCGGTCACTTCCGCCGGCACCGGCTGCATGGCGGCGCTGGACGCGGATAAGTACCTCGAATCGTTTCAATGACAGAATCGAGCAGAATGGACCCGGTGCAGAAACGGGCGCTGATCGAGCGTTATCTGACGGCCTACAACAATTTCGATCTTGGGGGCCTATTGGCGGCGTTGCATCCGGACATCGACTTCAAGAATATCGCCGACGGCGCGATCACCGCCCACGCATCGGGCAAGGACGAATTGCGGCGCGTGGCGGAGCACGCCAAAACGCTCTTTAGCGCGCCGGCAGACGATCACGAATTTTCACGCCGAAGGCGCTACGGCGGTCGTCGACATCGACTATTGGGGCGTGTTGGCCGAAGACCTGCCCAACGGCTTGCAAGCGGGTCAAGCACTGACCTTGCGGGGCCGTTCGGAATTCGCCGTTCGCGACGGCCTGGTCGTCCGGCTGACCGATAGCAGTTGACCGGCGCGAGGCCGCCGGGGCGCGGTCGCATCGGTTTTGACTCGCCACCCCGCACCCGTTGGTCAAATTGGCGCTGTACCCGTACTCGGCACCGTGCCAAAACCAACCCATCCTCACGCGGTTTCAGCCCGCGCTGGCGCGCTGTCGGCCGGTGTCTCGCCCATCACCGGCGTTCGGATCAAGTAATCGAACGCGCTCAGCGCGGCCTTCGATCCCTCGCCGGCGGCGATGACAATTTGCTTGTACGGCACCGTGGTGCAATCGCCCGCCGCGAACACGCCCGGTAGGCCGGTCGCGCCACGCGCGTCGACCACGATCTCGCCGAACCTGCTCAGTTCCACCGTACCCCGCAGCCATTCGGTGTTGGGCACCAGACCGATCTGCACGAACACGCCTTCCAGCGGCACGTTGTGCGCGTCGCCGCTTTCCCGCTGCTTGAACACGATGCCGTTCACCTTGCCCGCCGCGCCGGTGATCTCGGTGGTCTGGGCGTTGGTGTGCACCGTGACGTTGGCCATGCTGTAGAGCTTTTTCACCAGCACGGCGTCGGCCTTCAACTCCGGCATGAATTCCAGCACGGTGACGTGCTTGACCACCCCGGCCAAGTCAATCGCCGCCTCGATGCCGGAGTTGCCGCCGCCGATCACCGCCACGTCCTTGCCTTTGAACAGCGGCCCGTCACAGTGCGGGCAATAGGCCACGCCCTTGGTCCGGTACTCCTGTTCGCCGGGAACGTTCACGTTGCGCCAGCGCGCGCCGGTGGTCAGGATCACGGTGCGGCTCTTGAGCGACGCGCCGTTGGCCAACCGCACCTCGATCAGCCCGCCGGGTTGCGCGGCGGGAACCAGTTGCTCGACCCGTTGCAAATTCATGATGTCCACGTCGTAGGCGCGGACGTGCTGCTCCAGGCCGGCGGCGTATTTTGGACCGTCGGTTTCCGGGATACCGGGATAATTCTCGATGGCCAGGGTATCGAGCACCTGCCCGCCGAAGCGCTCGGCCACCACGCCGGTGCGGATGCCCTTGCGCGCCGCGTACACCGCCGCCGCCGCGCCGGCCGGCCCGCCACCGACGATCAGCACGTCGTAGGGCGCCTTGGCGTCGAGTTTCGCGGCCTCGCGCTTGGCCGCGCCGGTATCGACCTTGGCGATGATTTCCTCGACGTTCATCCGGCCGGAGCCAAAATACTCGCCGTTCAGGAACACCGTCGGCACGCCCATGATCTGGCGGTCTTCGATCTCGTTCTGATACAGCCCGCCGTCGATGATGGTCGCCTTCACCCGCGGGTTGCGCACCGCCATCAGCGTCAGCGCCTGCACCACGTCCGGGCAGTTATGGCAAGACAGGGAAATATAAACTTCGAAGTCGAGGTCAGCTTCCAAATTATCGATCTGCTCGATCACCTCCGGCTCGACCTTGGGCGGATGGCCGCCGGTCCACAGCAGCGCCAGCACCAGCGAGGTGAATTCGTGGCCCAGCGGGATGGCGGCGAAGCGCAATTTCATGTCGCCGCCGGCGCGGTTGAGCGAAAACGAGGGCTTGCGCGGGTCCGCGCCGTCGGTTTTTAGCGCGATCTTGCCGCTCATGCCGGCGATTTCTTCCAGCAGATCGTGCAGCTCGCGCGACTGGTCATCGTCGCCCAAGGTCGCCACGATCTCGAACGGCTGCGTGACGCGCTCCAAATAAGCGGCCAATTGAGTTTTAAGGTCTTCATCAAGCATCGTCATGATCCTCATCGAAAAGCTTCGCGATTCGGGCGAAAACGGCCGAAAAAAAACCGAACGGGAGGGCGCGTCGAACGCCCTGCGCCGTCCGGCCGGAAGGCGCGCTCGGCGCGCGCCGTCGTGCCGCCGGGAAGCCGTTTAGATCTTGCCGACCAGATCCAGCGAGGGCTTGAGGGTCTTCTCGCCTTCCTTCCACTTGGCGGGACACACCTCGCCCGGATGGCTGGCGACGTATTGGGCGGCCTTGACCTTGCGCAGCAGTTCGGACGCATCGCGGCCGATGCCCAGATCGTGGATTTCGCAAATCTTGATCTGACCTTCGGGGTTGATCACGAAGGTACCGCGCAGCGCCAGACCTTCTTCCTCGATCATCACGTCGAAGTTGCGGGTGATGGTGCCGGTGGGATCGCCGATCATCACGTACTTGACTTTCTTGATCGCCTCGGAAGTATCCGCCCACGCTTTATGCGAGAAATGGGTGTCGGTGGACACCGAATAAACTTCGACGCCCAGCTTCTGGAATTCGGCGTACTTGTCGGCCAAGTCTTCCAGTTCGGTCGGGCAGACGAAGGTAAAATCGGCCGGGTAAAACACCACCACCGACCATTTGCCCTTGAGGTTCTTGTCGGTCACCTCGAAAAATTTACCGTTCTGATAAGCCTGAGCCTTGAAAGGTTTGACTTCGGTATTGATCAGAGACATGCGTGTTCTCCTAGTGGATGGATGAAAGCGATGGGGCAATCATAGATGCCGACTATCAGGTTAGGCCAATTTATTTTACCTAAGCTATCGTTAGCTAATTTATATCGGGTTCACGGTTGCGAGAGGACGCAACGCATCGACCGACGCGCACGGCGGAGACTACACTGTACCGATTGAAACATAGGGCGATGGCGACCGGCAAGCGCGGGCTTTCCGGCCGTGACGCTTACGATCCACGATAATCTGCCGCCCCGGCGATGAGTCCCACAAACCCCTTTTCCGACACTCGACCCTCAACCCGCCCTACGGGCTTGCCCGGCAAAACCGAGCACGGTGCGCCGAGAAGCGTGATCAACGGATGAAACGGTGCTGCGCAGCCACGGCGAGGGCCAGCGCGACAAGGCGCGGGCCAGTGATTCACGGCGGGCCGGCTCACGCGCTGGACCTGCGGTAAGCCGATGAATCCGACGTGGCGAGCACTCGCGCTCGGTCAGCTAGAGCGCTTCAGAAGCCCCTGGTTTTACTGGCACACCGGGCGCAAGCGCGTGGCGGTGGCAAGCCTGATCGTCAGTACCCTGGTGATGTGGACCGCGTTCGTTCTGGTGGCGGGCTTTTCGCTGTGGAGCATTATCATCGCGGTGCTGTTGGATGCAGTGGGTTTCTGGCTGGCGCTCGCTTATCTGCTCTTTTTACGCTCGCACATCCCCGACTTCACGGGCTTGCAGTCCACCGCGGATTTCTTCGTCGCCAACCAGCTCATCATTCCCATGCTCGCCAGCTTTTTCGTCACCCGAGCGGCCACCTTCTTGGTGGCAAAAGCCTGTGGTTACCCCTCAACCCTTGAAACGCCGGGTGGACCGTCTTCATGATCTGGCTCCTGCTTTACATTTTCATGTTGTTGGGGATTGGCTTTCACCACTGGCTGAAGCATCGCGGCGCCAGCCTGGACGGCTTCGTGGTCTACGACCGGCAAGCCAGCGGTTTCAGCGTCGGCATGTCGCTGGTGGCGCTGGCGTTCGGGGCGTCTTCGGTGTTTGGCTTGGCCGGCTACGCCTATCAATACAACCTGAACGCGATCTGGTGGACGCTCTCCGGGGCGATTTTCCTGGTGGTGCTCGCCTACACCTTCCTCGATACCGTTTGGCGGGTCAAGGGCTACACCATCGGCGACATCATCGCCCGCGCCTTCGGCGACAACATCCGCCTGCTGGTCAGCGCCGTGCTGTTTCTGGCGTGGTTGATGGTGCTGGCCGGGCAAATCATCGCCGGCGGCAACATCCTGAGCCAGTTTCTGGGCCATCAGACCTGGGGTTATGCGCTGTTTACCCTGATCTTCACCGCGTATACCCTGCTGGTCGGTCAGGCCGGCACGGTCAAGACCGGCTTCTTGCAAGTGCTGGTCATGGTGGCTGGGCTGGTGCTACTGCTGGGCTTATGCCTTGCCACCGTCCCGACCGCCGCCGGAGCGCACCCGCCGATCCACCTGCATTTCGGCTTCGATGAAACGTTCACCTTCACCCTGTTTTTGGGTGTTGTCGTGCCGGTCGGCCTCTCTTATTGGTTCGGGCCGGACATGTACTCGCGGATTTTTCTGGCCCGCGACATCGCCAGCGCCCGCACGGGCCTGCTGCTCGCCAGCCTTCTGATCGTGGCGATTTCCCTGATCGTCGTGTTCATCGGCATTTTTGCCAAGGGCATCGTCACCGTCGCCAAACCCGATCTGACCATTCAAACCTTGGTCACCCGGTTCTTCGGCGGCGCGCTGGCCGATTTCGTGCTGGTGGCGCTGCTGTCCATCCCGCTGTCCGGCGCCGACATCATCCTGATCACCACCGGCACTCTGCTGGGACGGGACGTGATCGCGCACGGGTTGCGGGCCTTCGGCCGCGCGCCGGACGGTACCGCCCTGGTCTGGATCATTCGCGGTTGCATGGTGCTGGCGGCGGTGCTGGCCACCGGCTTCGCGCTGCGCTTACAAGCCATCATCCCGTCGCTGCTGATCGCTTATAAAGTTTTTTCCATCGGCATCGTGCCGCTGCTGTTGCTGTCGCTGCTCAGCATCCGCCAAGGAGCCGCCACCGTTGTGGCCAGCGCCGTCAACCGACTGGTGGCGGTCTACCTGCTGGTCGCCTCGCTGGGCGTGTTGCTGGTGGAGCTGAAGTTCATCCCGCTGACCCTGCCTAACTACAACCTCTATCTGCTGCTCGGCAACACGCTGCTGTTGCTCCTGCTGTTGCGGCTCGGCGGCCATCGCTTTCGCGCCGTGGCGACGCCGCGATAACTTGTGCGCTCGACCTCTCCGCTTATGGTGGCGAGGAGTGTAAAATTCCCGCTATTCCAAGCGGTCAATGCCATAACTTAAAAACCACTCCAAGGAGAACGATGATGCCTAAATCCGCTCGCCCGCGCCGCAGTGTGCTGTACATGCCCGGCTCCAACCTCCGCGCTCTGGAAAAAGCCAAGTCCCTGCCCGCCGATGGCCTGATTCTGGATTTGGAGGACGCCGTTGCCCCCGATTCCAAGGAAATCGCCCGCAAGCAGGTGTGCGAGGCGGTGGCCGCCGGCGGTTTTGGGATGCGGGAACTCATCGTTCGGGTCAACGCCTTATCGACCAAATGGGGCTATGAGGACATCGCCGCCGCTTCGAAATCGGGCGCGGACGCCCTGCTGCTGCCCAAGGTGGAAAGCGCCGACGCCATCCGCCACATGGAAGCGATCATGCGCGCCAACGGCGCGCCCGAGTCGATGACGATCTGGGCGATGATGGAAACCCCGCGCAGCGTCCTGGAATCGCAGCGCATCGCCGAATCGACCCCGCGCATGGAATGTCTGGTGATGGGCACTTCCGATTTGGCCAAGGAGCTGGACTGCACCCACACCCACGAACGGTTGCCGTTCATGACTTCGCTGGGCCTGTGCTTGCTGGCCGCCCGCGCCGCTGGGCTCGCCATCCTGGACGGGGTTTATCTCGACTTGAACGATGAAACCGGCTTCGAATTCGCCTGCAAGCAAGGCAGCGAGCTCGGCTTCGACGGCAAGACGCTGATCCATCCCAAGCAGGTCGGCCCTTGCAACAAGGTATTCACGCCCCGGCCGGAAGATGTGGCGTGGTCGCGCAAGATCATCGGGGCGCACACGGCGGCGGCCGCGCGCGGCGAAGGCGTGGTGGTGGTCGACGGCAAGCTGATCGAGAACCTGCACGTCGAAAGCGCCCGCCGCGTGGTCAGCATGGCCGACGCCATCACCGCGATGGAGGCTTCAAGCAACTGAGCGCAACGCCGCGCGAACAGCTCGCGTCACTCCGCCCGCCGCGCGCCAGCAAACCCAGCACCGGCGGGCGAAACTTTGTCAGCCGATTCGTAATTTCGGTTCGCCAACCTCCGATGCGTCATGCCCGCTTTCGGTCACTGGTTTCATTGCCGCTCTGTGTTCTGCTGGCTGCCTGCGAAGCGGAGCGCCCCGATCCCACCATCCGCATCGCCGGTTCCACGATGGGAACCCGCTACGAACTCAAACTGGCGCCGCAAGCGGGGCAAAGCGTTCCAGCGGACCTGAAAGCCCGCGCCGATGAGCTGCTGGCGCAAATCAACCGGCAGATGTCCACCTACGACCCGGACTCGGAACTCTCCCGCTTCAACCGCGACCCCCGCACCGATTGGATTGAGGTGTCGCCCGAACTGTATCAAGTGGTTGCGGAAGGGTTGCGGTTCAGCGAACTCACCCGGGGCGCGTTCGACATCACCGTCGGCCCGCTGGTGAACCTGTGGGGTTTCGGGCCGGAGCCGCGCCGCGATCAAGCCCCGTCCGAGGCGGAAATTCAGCAAGCCCGGCAGCGGGTCGACTATCGGCGGCTGCACGCCCGCGCGCAGCCACCCGCCCTGAAAAAGGAGCGCGCCGATCTATACGTGGATCTCTCGGCGCTCGCCAAGGGGTATGCGGTGGATCGGCTGGCCGAGTTGGCGCAGGCGAGCGGTATCGACAACTATCTGGTTGCCATCGGCGGCGATCTGCGCGCCAAGGGGCATAACGGCAAGGGACAACCCTGGACCGTCGCCATCGAACGGCCGGTAGCCGACCGGCGCGCGGTCGAACGGCTGATTCGCCCCGGCGATCACGCCGTGTCCACGGCGGGCGACTACCGCAATTTCTTCGAACAAGACGGCCGGCGCTATTCGCACATCATCGACCCGCGCAGCGGTCGGCCGGCACCGCAAACCGTGGCGTCGGTGACGGTCATCAGCCAGCTCGACCTAAAGGCCGACGCCGCCGACACCGCGCTGCTGGCCGCCGGCGCGGAGCGCGGCTTGCAACTGGCCAGCGAGCACCATCTGGCCGCTTTCTTCATCCTGGTCGGAGCGGATGGCGGCGGTTTCGAGGAACGTTATACCCCTGAGTTCGAGCCTTTCCTGCTGCCCCGGCAGCCCTGAAAACCACACTCCGAGCCATCGCATGAACCCCTCCGCCCTCGCCATCCGCAACCTGCGCAAAGTCTACGCCACCGGTTTGGAAGCCGTGCGCGGGATCGATCTCGACATCGCGGAAGGTGATTTTTTCGCCTTGCTCGGCCCCAACGGCGCGGGCAAATCCACCACCATCGGCATCGTCTGCTCGCTGGTGCGCAAAACCGGCGGAACCGTGCGGGTCTTCGGCCACGACATCGACAGCGATCTGACCGCCGCCAAGCGCTGCATCGGGCTGGTGCCGCAGGAATTCAACTTCAACCAGTTCGAGCCGGTGGCGGAAATCGTGGTCAACCAGGCCGGTTATTACGGCATCCCCCGCGAACGGGCCCGCCAGCGCGCCGAAACCTATTTGAAGCAACTCGGCCTGTGGGAAAAGCGCCGGGAGATGGCCCGACAACTCTCCGGGGGCATGAAACGGCGGCTGATGATCGCCCGCGCGCTGGTGCACGAGCCGAAGCTGTTGATCCTCGACGAACCCACCGCCGGAGTGGACATCGAAATCCGCCGTTCGATGTGGGATTTTCTGAGGAAGATCAACGGGCGCGGCACCACCATCATCCTGACCACGCATTATCTGGAGGAAGCGGAAAGCCTGTGCCGCCAAGTCGCCATCATCGACCGGGGGCTGATCGTGCAAAACGGGCCGATGAGCGCCCTGCTCGGCCAACTGCACCTGGAAACCTTCGTCCTGAACCTGGGCCGGCCACTGGCCGAAGCGCCGGAGGTGGCCGGTTATCCGCTGCGCCGCTTGGACGCCTATACCCTGGAGGCGGATGTCTCCAAGGATCGCGGGCTCAATGAACTGTTCCAGCACCTGTCGGCGCGCGGCATCGCGGTCTTGAGCCTGCGCAACAAAGTCAACCGGCTGGAGGAGCTGTTCGTCCGTCTGGTGGATAAAACCCCCTCCGCCGCCTGAGCCGACGGCGGAGAAGCACCGCGGCTAACGGCGCGGCCCCGCCACGATCTTGTCCTCGTGCAGGCGGGAAATTTCCACGTCGCTCATGCCGAGCAGACCCGACAAGATTTCATCGGTGTGCTGGCCGAGAACGGGAGCCGGTTGCGGCGGCTGGCGCTCGCTCTTGCCGAAGGTATACGGCGAACCCGGCACCAGATATTCGCCGATGCCCGGCTGTTCGACCAGGTCGAACATCGGATGCCAAGTCGAACAATCCGGGTCTTCGGTCACCGCCTGCTTGAAGCTGCGAAACACCGACCAAGTCACGCCGTTTTCGTCGAAGGCACCGGCGAAATCGTCCACGTTTCTGGCCTTGAACCAGGGTTTTAGCAACTCGGTCAGCTCCTCGCGCGCCTTGAAACGGTCGCCTTCCCGGTTCAAGTCCAAACCCAGGCGCTCGCCCAAGGCATCGAACTGCGGTTTGAGGCCCGTGACCTTGCACAGGCCGTCCCACTGCCGCCGGGTCAGGCCGACTACCATGACGCGCCGTCCGTCGGCGGTGTCGAACTCGTTGCCGTAGGCCCCGTACAGATAATTGCCGTACTTGGGCCGGTCGACGTGGTTGACCATCACCTCGCCGATGATGCCCAGATTGCCCAGCATCGCCAGCGCCACGTCCTTGAGGGCGATTTCCACCGACTGGCCCTCGCCGGTCAAGCGGCGGTGGCGCTCGGCAGCCAGCAAACCCAAGGCCGCCATCTGGCCGGTGATGCAGTCCCAGGCGGGCAGCACATGGCAGGTCGGATCGGTGGAACCTTCCGGCCCGGTGGCGTAGGGAAAACCGACGCTGGGATTGACGGTGTAATCGACCGCCGGGCCGCCGTCGCGGGTACCCAGCACGGTGAGCATGATCAAATCTTCCCGGTGCCGCTTGAGGTGCTCGTAATCCATCCAACCCCGCACCCGGAGGTTGGTCAAGAAAATGCCGTTGTTGGGTCCGGGCGCGCAGATCAGCCTCGTGACGAGCTCCTGGCCGCGCGGCGTGCTGACATCGACCGCCAGCGAGCGCTTGCCCTTGTTCAGGCCGGCCCAGAACAGGCTCTTATTCTCGTGGGTGACCGGCCAACGGTGATAGTCGAGACCCCCGCGAATGCGGTCGAAGCGGATGACTTCCGCACCCATCTGCGCCAGGGTCATCCCCGCCAGCGGCGCCGCCACGAAAGCGGTGCCCTCGACGATGCGCAGTCCTTCCAACAATTTGGCCATAAGAAATTAGTTACCTTGTCAAGTATGAAGCCAGAGCAAATCGCCAAAATCAAGCAATCATTGAGTCCACAGTAAGATAAAAATTTTATCCTTGGCAAGCTCGACCGCTTTACCATTTAGCAAAGGCGAACTTTGATAAGGAGTGACCGGATACACCTCGGCTATAAAAGCGTGTTGTTTGGCTCCGCCGATACCAGCACCGGGAAAAGCTTTGAGTGCGGCAAAAGAGGAAACAAGCTGCAAACCCGATGGTATTTCCACCAGTTCCTTATGAGATGATCCCAGTAAAAATTTTGATAGATCACCGGCTTCAATCTTGAGAACCGCCGCCAGCCACCAATCTCTTCCTGGCGCAAATTCGCCAGTTTGCCACTCGCCGGAAATAATTTTAGCCGGAAGGCTGATAAAGCGTTGTAATGCAACAATATCGGTATTCATTTCAGCTACTTTCTTCTGCTCTTCGGAAGGATTATTGCAGCTCATCAAAAAAATAACCAGAATATAGGCCAATTTTAGCCATTGATTCAATTGGCTATTCATTGCTGCATGATTCACTTATGGCCAGTTTTTCAGATCAATAGCCAATCAACTCCTCGGACGGTTTACACTGGATGATCCAGTCTTCGCTAGAGTGCCATATTTCCACTTGACGATCCTACGCAATTCCGCAGTTTGATCGAATTGATTGCCGAGTCCGGTTATTTCAAAAATTCCGTTATCACTATCTGGAATACCGGTAGCGATGTCTTTTTGCCCCGGATTAAAATTATAACGGTCTTCAGCATGTAAAGTCATGTCAAGTGCGAACCAAGTGTCGCCATCTTGCTTTGAAACAGTCACATTCCCGCTGAGCCAGATGATATGGCCACCAATGGCTTTTTGCCAATTTTCGGTTGCCGGATAAGGGAAAAGACTATCGCTCCCACAGGAGATTTGTCCCCCGGTAATACTGAAAGCTTTCAAATTGCTAATTAATTCCAACCTGTTGGTTTCCCATATTTCTTCTAGACCATCTTGAATATCCAGCATGGCGTTAGCCAGAGTGACTCTGCCAGACTCATCGTTGAGCACGTACCTTTCGTAGGAAAAGGTTCGCGGACGACCCTTTCCTTCAAGAAAATGGCGGTAGGCCTGAAGAGCATCCGCTAGATCAGGCCTCAATTCCTCCGCCACTTTCAGCTTGGCTTTCCATTTCGCCAAAGCGACATAATCGGAAGCTGTCGGCGAGCGCTTGCTAAACTTATCGAGAAAACCGTTATCAAATTGAATGGAAGCCGGTCTAATCGGAGCGCCTAAAACGTACCTCGCTCCAAAAAAGCGCGGAGAAAGTACCGAGCTAGCCTGTGAGGGTACTACGCCCGCATCGCGTTGCAAACCTCGCGAGTTCGGATTACCTTGATTGCGGACGCGGGGGTTCCAATTCGGATCATTTTTGCGCCCGCCCATCCTCTTATTCCTGTCTAAGCGATGTGGAAACCCAAGAAGCCTAAGCTTAGGGGGCCAACATTTTCGTTGAGAGAAAAAGCGTTACCCCAGCAACCCTGCCAAGCGAGCATGTTCGACAATCGTGCGGCACATCCTCAACGACGCCACATCGATCATCTTGCCCTTGACGCTGATCGCGCCCCGCCCGTCCCGCACGGCGGCTTCGTATTCGTCCAGCACCAATCTCGCCCAAGCGATTTCCTTTTCGGAAGGCACAAAAATCCGGTTGACGCTTTCGATCTGGCTGGGATGGATGCACCACTTTCCGTCGAACCCCATCGCCCGCGCGATCTTGCAGGCTTGCTGCAAGCCTTCAAGATTCTTGATGCCGGCAAAAGGGCCATCGACCGCCCGCTTGTCGTAGGCGCGGGCGGCGCTGACGATGGAGTGCAT
>DPWB01000170.1:2077-2522 GCA_003527885.1 Candidatus Competibacteraceae bacterium | reverse complement strand
GGCTTGCCGCTGCCTTCGTGCGCGAGTTGCAGCTTGTCGCCCGGCGAAGCCTTGACCGGCCATGGCAGCAGCAGTTTGTGGGCTTCGTCGGGCGCTTTGCCATCATTACCAACCTTGCCGTCTTTGCCAGCATTCGCTGGCCAGACGAAGCTCTGTGGCGGAGCATTGCCGAGCGTGGCGCGTGTCGTGCCGCTCACCGATTCGCGCTCGAATGTGTTGCCGAATTTGTCGAGCGCGATGGTCGCCCACACGTTGGCCACCGTGGTCAGCCAGCGGCCGCGCTGCTGACGCAGCATGGCGCCCTGCACCAGCGCCGGCAGGTCGTCCTTCCATGCCGGGTCGTCGATCACCGCTTCGATCAGGCGGAAGGCGTTGGCGTCGCCGCTGACCATCAACCACCACCAGTAGTCGGAGCGCTCGCTGGTGAAGACAAGTCGCCCACCGA
>DPWB01000170.1:0-1885 GCA_003527885.1 Candidatus Competibacteraceae bacterium | reverse complement strand
GATCGGGAAGCTTGGGCAGACGTTTGACGATCAAATACCAGTCGATCAGCGCTGACGTTGGAAGACGCAGAGGCTCGATTTCCAGACTGGAGATGGCCGAGAGAGGCGAGTATGACGATCCGCCGCGCCGGGTCAGCGCCTCGATCGCCGCGAGTTTGCGCACCGTCAGATCGCTTTGCGGCGACCAATGCTCGGGCTTGATGCGTCCCTCGGCAAACGCCGCCAGGCCGCCCTCCATGCGCTGCGCCAGCTCCGGCGGAATGGCGAATCCAGCCGCGATGCTGGCATCCAGCAGGTAGGCGGTCAGCGCCGGGCTACCGCCATTGCCTCGCTGTCCACCACCATCGGGAAAATAACGGGCCAGCCCATTGGCATCAAGATAGGTAGGCAGGGCATCGATCACCTGCTGCCAGCGCGCGGCGTCGCGCAGTCCGATGGCGACCGATGTCTTCTGCTCCAGACAGACAAACGGGTAGTCCTCGAAGAAGCGCCTCAAACCCGGCGGCGGCGTGGACAGGCGAGCCGAGAGACCGACCTCGATGCCGCCAAGCGGGCCGCGTTTTCCCGAAACCGCACCGGCCGGTAGTGCGGCGGGGACTTCCAGCCTGCCTTCGACGCGGGCGAAGCTTGCCTGTTGCACGGCGATCGGCACCGCCGGGGCGATCTGCTGCGTGATGCGAAGGCGATCCTTGCCGACGCCGTCCTTCTTGTCGGCCTCACCCGTCTCAACGGCCTCGAACTCCCAGACGAGCATGCTTTCGTTCTCCGGTGCTTCACCCGGCCAGACCAGCTCGGCAGCACTTTCTGCGTCGAGTTTCACCTCCCTGCCCTCAAGCGCGCGGTCACCCTGCCGGGCCGAGACCCTCACCGCCATCGCCCGGGCCGTGCCGTTGCGCAGGGTCAGCAATGCGCTGAAGCGGTCTTTCTCGCGCACCAGTGGCGGCAAGCCGGAAATGAGTTGCAGATCCTGCCGGGTGCGCAGGCTTGCGCTGCCGGTGCCGAACAGGCCGACGCCTGCATCGGCCACCACTACCAGCCTGAACTCGGTCAGCGAATCGTTGAGCGGCACGCTGACCAAAGCGCTGCCAGTGGCGTCGAGCACCACGCGCGGGTTCCACAACAACAGCGTATCGAACAGTTCGCGCGCCGGCGCACGACCACCGCCGCCGCCCGGCGGTACGGCCTTCTTGCCGAAATGCCGCTTGCCGATGACCTGCGATTGCGCCGTCGCGGTTTGCACTTGATAGGCCCGCTTCTGCAGCATGGCATCGAGCAGTTTCCAGCTCTCGTTCGGGCGCAGTTCGAGCAAAGCCTGATCGACCGCGGCAAAGGCCACCTCGGTTCCCGCCGGAACCGGCTTGCCGTCCGGCTGAGTAACTCTGATCTTTACCAGCGCCTGATCGCGAATCTGGTAGTCCTGCTTCTCCGGCGTAACCTCGACCTTCAGCTTGAACGCATCGACACCCACTTCGATCGCCGCCAGCCCGAGTTTGAAAGCCGGTTTGGCCAGGTCGACCATGGCTGTCGGCTGCAGGGGATTCCACCATTCCCTGAACCAGGCGACCGGCTCGCGCCAGCCCCACTGGAAAAGCGAATACCACTTGAGCGGCTCGACGCGGCCGCGCACAAGCAGCACCGAGACGAACACGTTCGGCCCCCACTCGCCCTTGACCGGCAGTTCGATGACCGGCTTGAAGCGTGACAGCGGCATGACCTGCGTTTCGATGATGCCGCCGGCTTCGACAGAAACCAGCGCCGTCGCTTCGCGGAACGGCGTGCGCACCTGCAAGCGCGCGATTTCGCCCGGCGCGTAGCTGCGCTTTTCGGGAATCACGTCGATGCGATCCTGGTTGCCGGCAGTGAACCACAGATCGCCGATACCCGA
>DPWB01000042.1:1110-4052 GCA_003527885.1 Candidatus Competibacteraceae bacterium | reverse complement strand
TTTTTTTTTAATGATCCGGCAACCACCAAGATCTACACTAGATCGCTCGTCGGCAGCGTCAGATGTTGAAAAGAGACGGGGTTTCCCCGATCCCGCCCAAGCCACACGCTTGCGGCAAAACGTGCTCAAGCGACTGTCGTGACCGGCGATCCAGCGGCGGTCTCAACGTCGGCCAGCCTCTCCTCCGTGGCCGATTCTCGAACCGGTCAAGCGGATTGCCGGCGGGTGCTGGACGACGCAGAGCCCCCCCCTTTCACGTTGTTGAATCCACAAGGGACAGCCGCTGCGGTGCTGGTCTGCGATCATGCCAGCAATCGGATCCCCGCCGATCTCGACCAGCTCGGCTTGGGGCCGGTCGAGTTATCCCAACACATTGCCTGGGACATCGGCGCCGCGCCCGTTGCGCGCTTGCTGGCGGAACGGTTGGACGCGCCCGCCGTGTTGGCGGGCTACTCGCGGCTGGTGATCGATTGCAACCGCCCGCCCGGCGATCCGACCTCCATAGCGCAGGTGAGCGATGGGGTTGTCGTTCCCGGAAATCTGCAGCTTGACGATGCGGCGGCGGAAGCGCGCTCGAACGAGGTATTCTGGCCTTACCATCACGCGATTACCCGAATGCTGGCCCACCGCTGGCGGCACGGCGCCGGCCGAACCCCCGCGTTGATTGCGATTCACAGTTTCACGCCGGTGATGAACGGGTTCCGTCGACCTTGGCAGATCGGTGTGCTGTGGAATCGTGATCCGCGTCTGGCGTTGCCGTTGTTGCACCGGTTTCGGGCGGATTTGGAAGTCTGTGTCGGCGATAATGAACCCTATTCCGGGCGAGAGGTGGGATTCACCATGGATACCCACGGCGGAGCGGCGGGCCTGTCCCATGTGGAGATCGAGATACGTCAGGATTTGATTGTCGATACGTCGGGGTGCGAGCGGTGGGCGGCAGTGATCGGCAATGCGCTGGCGGAGGCGTTGCGGGGTGAGAGCGTATACCAAATCCGACATTACTGAATGACGATCGTGGCCAGCGGCACCGATCCGACCAACAGCTCAAACCAGGCGTCTTTAGCAGAGATGGGAAGCGCGAACTCCACCCGCGACACTGACGATCACCGTACCGCCGACCGCCGGAGGTTCGCGCTGCTCATCCGCCACCAAACGCTGGTCTCGGTCGCGGGTTACACGGTCGCCTGGATAGTGTTGTGGCATGTCACGAGCGCGCTCGAACGGTTGACCGGGATCGGTCTTTGGTCGTTGCCCGCCGGTTTGACCTTCGCCGTTTTGTTTGAAGGCGGCGGGCGGGCTTTGCCGTTACCCATCGTCGCCGCGCTGGCCGCCGGGCTGTTCGTCTGGCCCTGGCGGCAGTGGCCCTATTATCTGGTGATCGGCGTGCTGGTCCCGCTGGGCTATTTCGTGGCAATTCAGACCCTGCGGCAGTCCTGGTTGGACCGTTACCGGCGGCGGCCGTGGCGCTTCAATGACACGCCGCAGGTGGCGGCGTTTCTGGCTGCCGCCGTCGCTGGTTCTCTGTTCGCCGCATTGATCGGAACCCTGCTGTTGAAGGCCGCCGGTATCCTATCCCCCCAAGCCCCTTTCTCCCTGGCCGTGCTGGAGTGGTGGGCCGGCGATTTCGTCGGCATCGCCACGTTCGCGCCTTTCGTGTTGCTCTTTGGGTTTCCCGCAGTTCGTCGTTTTTACAAAAAAAGGGAAGCGCCGCACCTGTCGCGAACCTTTCGGGTGGTCGATCCGCCATCGGCGGCCGAGAGGCTGGTTCAGGGTTCGCTGTCGGTTTTATTATTGGCGGCCCTGTTTTGGATACCCCGGCAATTTTGGCGCGAACCCCATAATCCGTTCGTGGTGTTGCTGGCGCTGCCGGTGTTGCTTTGGATCGTGGCGACCAACGATATCCGGGGCGCGGTGCTGGGCGTGTTTCTGTTCGAGTTGAGCATCGTGCTGATGGTGGCGGCCTTCGGACACTCCGATCAGATGCTCCAGTATCAGATCGTCATGGCCGTGGTCGCGGTGTCCGGCTTGCTGGCCGGGGCTTTCTCCCATGAAAAACTTATCGATACCGCGCTGTATCGGGATCTGGTAGAGATTTGTAACGATTTGCTGTGGGAATTCGACGCCGCCGGCCACCTGCGCGAGCTGCGGGGGAAGTTTGCCAAGTCCCTTGAGTTCCGAGACTTCTGGCTCGGTTTGAGCTGGAAGGATTGGGTGGTGTTCGAGCAGCCGGAGACCGATCTTGCGGCATTGCGGGCGGCGCTGGCCGAGCGACAGCCTTTCCAGCATTTGGTGTTGTGCGTGCGGTTGCCCGGCCAGGAGCGTTGGGCCTGGACGCGCAACAGCGGAGTGCCCCTGTTCGATGAGGACGGTGAATTCGTGGGCTATCGTGGCGCCACGGTGGATATCTCCGACCAGAAGCAGGCCGAGGCGCTTCACAAAAAGGCCGAGGCGCTGCTCCAGACATACGATGAGACCTTGGAAGCCAGGGTCGAAGCCAAGGTGGAGGAGCGGACCCGAATCCTGGCCGAGGTCAGCCTGCGCAACTGGCGCTTGGCCAATTACGACCAACTGACCAGCCTGCCCAACCGCAATCTGCTGTTCGAACACTTGCGCAAAGGCTTGCAACAAGCGCGGCGTCAGTGGCGGTTGCTGGCGATCCTGTTGGTGGATTTGGACGGCTTCAAGCAGGTGAACGATACCCTGGGACACGACGCGGGCGATGAACTGCTCCAGCAGGTGGCGGCGCGCCTGCAACAGTGCGTGCGGGCGACCGACACTGCGGCGCGGCTGGGGGGCGATGAGTTCACCGTCCTGCTGCAAGACTTGGAAGCGCCCGAAGCCGCCGCCGCCGTGGCCCAGAAAATCATCGACCGCTTGGCCGAGCCGTTCTTGCTGGGTTCCGCCAGCGCCGCCATCACCGCCAGCGTCGGCATCGCGCTGTA
>DPWB01000042.1:0-977 GCA_003527885.1 Candidatus Competibacteraceae bacterium | reverse complement strand
TCCTGCTGCAAGACTTGGAAGCGCCCGAAGCCGCCGCCGCCGTGGCCCAGAAAATCATCGACCGCTTGGCCGAGCCGTTCTTGCTGGGTTCCGCCAGCGCCGCCATCACCGCCAGCGTCGGCATCGCGCTGTACCGGCCGGAACTGCCTGCCAATCTGGATTTGGCGATGAATTTGCTCCGGCAGGCCGACGCCGCCATGTACGCCGCCAAACAGACCGGCAAGAACAATTGGCGCTTCGCCGAGCAACTGGGTTTGGGCTGACCGCGCAAAACTGGCGTGGCCGGCGCGGCCTAGACCGCCTCCAGATGCTCGACCAGCAATTGCAGGCGTTCGCCGCGCCAGTTGTTGACCTCCAGGTGGTAGGCGATGCGCACCCGGGCTGTGCCCGGCGCGAAGTCGGCCGCGCGCCGGAAGGCGACGGCTTCCAGCGCGAGGGTCGTGGCCGGAGGGCGCAGCCAGAGTTTCAGCGTTTTACCGTCTCGCAGGATCTGATGGGACACCACTTCGAACACCCCGTCGAACAGCGGCTCGGGGAAGCCTTGGCCCCAGGGGCCGGCCTCGCGCAGCCGCTTGGCGGTATCCAGCGAAAATTCGACCGGTTCCAGTTCGCCGTCGCTAAGCAGGCGGCCGTGCAGGTCATCGGCGCTGAGCCGCAGGCGGATTTCGGTATCGAACGCTTGGCTGAACAGCTCGAAACGGTCGGCGGCCAAGCTCAGGCCGGCGGCCATGGCATGTCCGCCGAACTGTGGAATAAGACCGGGATGCGCGGTCGCCACCGCCGCCAGCGCATCGCGCAGATGCAGCCCTTCCACCGAACGGCCCGAACCTTTGATCCGGCCGTCGCGGTCGGACGCGAACACGATCACCTGTCTCTTATACACATCTCCGAGCCCACGAGACCGTACTAGATCTCGTATGCCGTCTTCTGCTTGAAAAAAAAAAAAACAAAGACAGAACATGTACAGAGCAGCAATG
>DPWB01000158.1 GCA_003527885.1 Candidatus Competibacteraceae bacterium | reverse complement strand
GCTGCGTCTCGGCCGTCTCCGTGTGCGGGTTTTTTTTAATGATACGGCGACCACCGAGATCTACACTAGATCGCTCGTCGGCAGCGTCATCATCAGGCGGCCTTTCGGTCGTGCATCACTCGCAACCAGGTGGCCAAGATCGGGCTGTAGAGCCTGACGCCACTGGTCAACGTCTCAGCCGTGACCATGACCCCGGAGGGTGTCCGAAAGGCTCTGTGATCCGGGGCAACGGATCTGGCCGTCGTGGTCGCTGTCATAGGTGGCATCCCCTTCCCGAAAAGCCCTCTTTTGGTCGTGTCCACATCCACCGCCACCAAACGGTTAGATCTCCCCCGATGTCCCGTGGAACAGGCCGGCTCGCGTCGCTAGACGCCAGTTCGAGAGGGATTTGAAGAATTTGATAAGAGCTCAGCTTTGATTTGATACCCTTGATGATCCTTGATGTCCTTGATCTCCTTGATGGGGACGGCCCCCCTCAGAAGCCTTGCTCGGCTGGGTTCTCAATGGGTTGGAAAACTGGCCTTTCGCGGCCTCTTTCGCCAGCCGGTCATATTGCTCGATCCAATGGCCCACGATGCGCGTGCGCTCGCCGTAGGCTCCTCGCCGGCCGGGCGTATCGGCCTCAATCCGCAGCCGCATCAGGTATTGTATCGCCGGGGATTGATGATGAACCGGTAGCACCGCTAGCGTGCCGGGGTGAGCGTCGGATTTCCATTCGCGCTCGCCGGCGGCGCCTGTGAGAAGCTGACGGGCGGCAAGGTCCGCCCATGCCTTCACCTTGTCGTCGGGCGTTAAGGGATAAATCGGGTCGGCGTCGGCTGTGGCGCTACTGCATAGCCAAGGCTCCCAATAGATGGCGCCTGTCTTTTCCAGCAGCTTCAGCCGGTCCCAAAACTTGGGGGCCTTCTCTCCTTTGACGAGGTAGTGAGATCGTTCCAGGCCCTCAGATTGCCGGGTAAATACATCCGCCAATTCCCATATGGCGTGCGCGCCCATTTCCAGGGCCTTTTCAGCTGCCGCCTCGCCGTTGGTGGTGTCGCGGTACCAGCGCATTTTCGGCAGAGCCACCGCGAAGGGGGCGTCGGTCGTCACGGCGCCGTAGAGGTCAATCAGCAGGCGCAGCAGCAGCGGGTCGCCTGTTTCCCTCATCCGGCAAAGAATGGACGTGTCGGTCCCCGTGAGGCCCGTCACCAAGCCCACCGGCAGGAAGATTACCTCGGCTTCCGTCTCAGCCTTCGCCTTGCCCGCCGTAATGTGGTGGTTTGGGAACGTCGCCGTCCAGGTGGGCGCGCGTTCGATCAGTTTGGCCGTCAGCAATTCGCCGATGGCGGTGCGGGCCGCGTCTTTCCGCATCCCGGTATGATCGCTGATCGAATTGGTTGACCACTTCGTCATTCGGTGGTCGGCGCCAGTCCCTGCCAGTAGCACCAGGTAGGCCAGCGCCAGGTTCATTCGGTTGGCTGTGGGGATCGTCCAAATCTTCTCCCATTGGCCGCGATCCAGGACGAAGAACCGGCCGCCGGTTCCCTCGCCGCGCTTCCGTTTGGGGGCCGTCTCGGGTATATTTTGGGCTTCCATCGTCTAGCACCACCACCATCTAGCAGCGGCCTCGGTCCACCACCGGGGCCGTTCGCATTCCACCATACGGCGCGGGCCGTGGGCGCGATGATAGCGGCTAGCTGCTAAATCATGAAGCGGCTGAAAGCTCAGATTCAGGACAAGGGCGCAGTTACGGGTCGCTTGGGCTACGCCCATTGACCCTGCGGCCAGGGGCAAGCCCTTAGCGATCCCGATAGCCATCGAAAGCACAGGTTCGGCTGTCCGGTTCTGCCCGTCAGAGGCCGGCCATGCTCGCCGCGTTGTGGGTGAACCGCTCCCCTTCGCGGATATACCGCTTCGTGGTTTCAAACCGGGCATGGCGCATGTGCTGCATGATGACGTGGGCCGGCGCATCGTTGGCAGCTGCTGACGTAGCCAGGCCCGCCCGCAGGGAGTGACCAGCAAAGGCTTCCGCATCCAGTCCGATGCGTTCGGCCGCCGCTTTCACCACCAGCGCCACCGCGTACGGGGTGAGGGCAGTTCCGCCCACAGTCCCCCAGCGATCCACGCCCCGGAATACAGGGCCGGCCTTGATAGCGGCATCGGCCAGCCAAGCCTTCACGGCCTGGACTGGGCAGGAATCAAGCCGCGAGCCATGGGGGATCGCCACCACCGCGCCCCGGCCTTCCTGGTCGGCCTTGGAGCGATGCAAGTGGATCTCTAGCCCGCCTCCTACGAAACGCAGCCGCACCGGCCCGGCGTCGGGGCCTTCGATCTCGATAGCCGCCAGTTCAGAGCGGCGTAGGCCGCCGCCGAAGCCCACCAGTAGCAAGGCGCGGTCCCGCTTGCCGGCCAGGGTGTTTGGCATGGCCTGGACGGCCTTTCGCACGTCATCCAGCAGCATCGCCCGCTTGGGGGCCGGCGGCCGACCGTGCAAGCGGCGGATACCGGCCCACACTTGCGTCAGCGCCCCGCTGGTCGGCACGGCCGCGTCGGCGCTCTTGTGGGCGGTGCGGATCGCGGCAAGTCGCCGACCCAAGGTGGCGACCGATACCGAGCCGGCCCGATCCGTCAGGTAGAGCGCCACGGTTTCGGCGGATGCGGGCAGGCTTGTCACGCTCATGTCGGCGCACCAGCCATCAAAATCCCGCCAGTCGCCGGCATAGGCCCGGCGGGTGTTGGCGGCCATCCCGGCGTCGGCATAGTCGCGGGCGCTTTCCGCCAGCTGGGCCACGTGGGCCGGGAGATTGCCGGAAGCGTTCGCCTTAACGAGAGCCCGCGTGTTCATGACCTGCCTTCTCACTTGCGATAAGGGATGTTATCGAAAGTGATAGCCGCCAGCAATAGTAGATAGCTGCTAGCAGCGACTTGCTAGCTCTAAGGGGAATTGCGACGTGTTCGAGAAATATGAGCAATGGGCTCGCGAGGCAGAGCGGGCGGCGGTCTCCCTCCAGGAGCAGGCCGATGATCAACGCAAGCGATCACACAGGTTCCGAGGCCAGGGACCACTATGGGAACAGATTCTTATCATGCATGGCGACCGACCCCTCCGCGAGTTGGAGCATCTGCCTTCTGCCGTCGCGGATAAATTCGAGGCCGCGGGCATGTCGGACCTGCGTTCGGTCCTGTTGTTCTGGTTAGGGGCAACCTGGAAAGAACGTGCAGTGATTGGCCTAACCGGACCAAAACAGGAGAACCTCGGCGTGGCTCTCACCTTTCTCTTCAACCAATCGGCCCCGCCGGACCTGAGAAACCCGCGCATTCCTGGCTATAGGCGGGAAGAGTGGAACTGATGCCCGTTATCTGTGTAGCGAGCGCCAAAGGCGGCGTCGGAAAAACGACCCTGGCCGTGAACCTGGCGGCCTTGGCTGCTGACGATAACGCGAACGCCCTGATCATCGACCTAGACCCGCAACGCAGCGCCGCTGACTGGCGCACAGTGCGAACCGCCGGCCGTCCCCTGCCCCGCGTGGCCGCTGCCACCGTTGATCAGCTCCCCGAGCTGCTGGCCGCTGCCAAGGCTGAAGGCCTGAACTTGGTGGTGCTGGACACCCCGCCGCATGCCACCGGCGAGATATTCGAGGCGGCCCGGCTTTCCGACCTGGTGCTGATCCCGGTTCGCCCGGCCGTGCTGGACCTTCGATCTGCTGGCCGCACCCTGGATGGCGTGGCGGCAATGGGGAAACCTTACGCGGTGGTGCTGAACGCCTGCCCCACTACAGGACGCGGCGAGGCCGGCGTTGTGAGAGAGAGTCGGGAGGCCTTGGCACCGCATCCTGTGGCGCCGGTGGCGCTGACGCAGAGGGCGGCCCTGCAGCACGCCATGATCGACGGGCGGGCGGTGCATGAATACGAGCCTGGCGGCAAAGCGGCGGCCGAGATGCGGGACCTCTACACCTGGACCCGTGGGAAGCTAACGAAGTGGTGACGGCTTGCTGCAAGCAATAGCTGCTAGCGATGGAGTGATTGACTGATGGCGAAGCGGCCCCCGATGACGGCCTTTAAGAGCGCGCTGAGCGCCGCAGAGGCACGCCCCCATGACGCCGAGCCCATACCGACGCAGACGGCCGAGGCGAGGCCCACGCGCGCTATCAAGGCAACGAGTGCGCCAACGGTTCCTCTGCCCCCAAAGCGCCGGAAGGCTGAGGCGGCCGACAAGGCCGCCGTGTTTATTCGCGTCACTCCGGAGAGCTTGGCTGCCGTGCGCGCTTTGGC
>DPWB01000241.1 GCA_003527885.1 Candidatus Competibacteraceae bacterium | reverse complement strand
GTGTTGTTTTTTTGTTTTTTTTTAATGATACGGCGCCCACCGAGATCTACACTAGATCGCTCGTCGGCAGCGTCAGATGTGTATAAGAGACAGGACAACCTCTGCCGCCTTTATCTGAGCGACTACCTGCGGTTGTGGCAAGAATTGCTGAACGACATCAAAATCAAGGAATTCGATAATCCGGGAGCGGCGCTGGACATTTTGCAGGTGCTGTCCGGGCCGGCCTCGCCGCTGCGCGCGCTGTTTCAGACCATCGCCCGCGAAACGGCCCTGGACCGGCCGCCCGCGCCGTCGCCGGCCGACAAAACCCCGCCGGCTGATCGGTCGCTGACCGAAAAGATCGCCGGCATCATCAACAAAGCCGATGCCCCCACAGCGGCCAAGGCGCTGAGCTGCGGGGTCGACCCGCGCTTGCTGGGCCTGAACGGTCAGTACGGCCGCGAAACCGGCGGACCCGAGGGAGGGATTCCGCCGCTCGATAAAACGCTGTCGGCGCTCAACGACCTCTACGGCCACATGAACGCCATCGGCCGGGCGCGGGAAGCCAGCCCGGACGGCAGCGTGGCGCAGAATCTCAAGGACCAGTTTGCCGGCGTGGCCAACCAGCTCCAGGTCGAGGCCGCCCGCAAGCCACCTCCCTTCAATACCCTGCTCGCCAAACTGGCCACGGACAGCACCGATATTGTCCGCAGCCTGCGCGACCGGTTGAACGCACAATGGAAAGCGGCCCAAATCGCCGCTTTTTTTCAGGACAATCTAAACGGCCGCTACCCCCTGGTCCGCAGCGCCATCCAATGGAGCGGCCCCGGACCGGGCGGGGGCGGAACGGCCCCCGCCGTCCCGACCAACACTATCCAGTGGGCGGGCCAAACCCCTGGCGCCGGCGCCAGCCGCACCATCCAGGGACCGCCAGACGCCACCCTGGCGGCCTTCAGCCGCTTCTTCGGGCCGAACGGGCTCCTGGACAGTTACTTCAAGCAGCACCTGCAAAACTACGTGGATACCTCCCAGGGTGTCTGGCGCTGGCGCGGCCCGACCGGTCCCGAACAGACGATTTCCCCGGAAGCCCTGCAACTGTTCCAGCGCGCCGCCGCCGTGCGCGCCGCCCTGTTTGGCGGCAACAGCCAGACTCCGGCGGTCCGCTTTCAATTGACCCCCATCGAAGCCAGCGCGGATGTCGGCCAAACCCTCATCGGCCTGGATGGCCAGACGCTGACCTATACTGTGGGTCAGGCCGCGCGGGTTGCCGATTTTCAGTGGACCGGCGCATCCGGCCAAGCGCGCCTCCAGTTCGCGGCGCCGGGCGGCGGCGACCCGCTGCAATACAGCGAAACCGGTCCTTGGGCCTGGTTCAAATTGCTCGATCAGGCGCAGATGCAGCCGGTTGGCAACGGCCAGTTTCGGGTGACGTTTCAACTCGGTGGCCGACAGGCGAGCTACGAGCTTCGCACCGCCGGCGGCAATCCCTTCCGCTTGCGGGAATTGGAAAAACTCCAGTGTCCTGAACAATTATAATAAATTATTTCAAATACTTAACCAACATAATCGGCAAGAAACAGGCAGGTTTATGTCTGAAAACACCGCCACCTCCGCGCCTGATGGCCACCCCCTAGCCGGCTTTTTCGGTAAATTGCCCGGACGGGGTGATTTTATCGGCCGTCATTTGCCCAAATCCTTCCTCGACCCTTGGGATGGCTGGCTGCAAGAGGCGATCGCCCAAAGCCACCTCCAGTTGGGCGGGGGCTGGCGCGAGTGTTATTGCACCAGCCCGATCTGGCGGTTCGCGCTCGGCGCGGGTTTGTGCGGGCCGGTCCCTTACGCGGGGATTTTGATGCCGAGCGTCGACCGCGTGGGCCGCTACTATCCTCTGGTGATCGCCGTCCCCCTGGGGGCGGCCCAGTCCCTGTTCGGGTTGCCGGTAACCGCCGGGGCGTGGTTTCAGCGAGCCGAGCAACTGGCGCTGGCGGGTCTCGACCTCGACCGCCTGGACGTGGACGATTTCAGCCGAAAAGTGGCGGCGCTGAGCGCACCACCGGTTCCGACCGCGACCGCCGGCGCGGCGGCCGACAACTCTTGGTATTATCCCCTGCCCGACCCGCTGGACTTCGGCTCGATAGCGCCGGCGCTGGCCGATGAGCTGTTGCGTCGGCTCTTTCCTCAAATCAGCCTGTGGTGGACCGAGGGTTCCGAGCGGATCGCCCGTTGCCTGCTGATTTGCGATGGCTTGCCGCCGGTTTCCGGCTTTGTGGCCTTGATGGCCGGAGAATGGCGGCAATGGGGCTGGACCGAAAAACAGTTTGCCGGTATCGCTCCCCGCCCGGGGACGCCATCCGCCGCCGAGGAGACTAGATCATGACCGAGAAGCAAGCCTTTCAATGGTCGTCCGCCGGCCGCAGTCACGTCGGCATGGTCCGGGCCATCAACGAGGATGCCTGTCTGGTCCTGCCGGAGGTCGGTCTCTGGACGGTCGCCGACGGGATGGGCGGACACGAGGCCGGCGACATCGCCAGCCAGATGATCGTCGAAACCTTGCAGCGGATCGTGCCGCCCAACGATTGGGAGGAATTTTTGAGCTCGGTCCGGGAAGGCCTGAAAGACGTGAACCGGCGTTTGCGCGAGGAGTCGGCCCAGCGTTACCACAACCGCACCATCGGCAGCACGGTGGTGGTGCTACTGCTGCACGGCGCCCACTGCGCGTGCCTGTGGGTGGGAGACAGCCGCATCTACCGGCTGCAAAACGGCCAACTGCAACAGTTGACCCGCGACCACAGCCACGTCCAGGAACTGGTCGACCAGGGCCTGATCGCCTCCGAGGACGCCCACCGCCACCCGCTGGCCAACGTCATCACCCGCGCGGTCGGCTCGGCGGAAGAGCTGGTGATCGATGAGGCCGTGTATCCCCTGCAAGCCGGCGACATGTTCCTGTTGTGCAGCGACGGCCTCAACAAAACCGTCAGCGACGAGGAAATCGCCCGCTTGCTGGTGCACAGCAACCACAACTGTCAGGAAGCGGTCAAGGCCTTCATCCACTTGGCGCTGATGCGGGATGCCAGCGACAACGTGACCACCGTGGTGGTGAACGTGTTGGGACGGGATGCGGCCCAAACCGGCGAGCCGGTCGAAACGCTGGAGAACCCGATCCCGCCGGATTGGTATTTGCAGTAACGGGCAGCCCGAACGCGCGGCGTGGCGCGCTCAGCGCGCCCGCCGGTACAGCGGTTGCGGCTGATCGGCCGCCGGCTGATAGCT
>DPWB01000115.1:1684-3601 GCA_003527885.1 Candidatus Competibacteraceae bacterium | reverse complement strand
ATAAGAGACAGGCCGCTTGCGCAAACGCCTGTTGCAGGTGGGTGGATTTCATGTGGCTGTTGATCGCGCTTGCATCGGCCCATTCTTCAACGAAGGTGAAACCGGTCGGCTCCTGCTGATTTTGCAGCAGGATGTAGCGGCGGCAACCGGCTTCCTGGCGGGTTGGCGTCAGCAGTGTTTCAAGTACCGCACGCAGTTCCGCGACGCGATCCGGCTTGGCGGTGACGCGGGCGACGATATGAACAGAGGTTTGGTTCATGGGTTTTTTCCTTCAAGGATTGATGGGAAGCATCTGGTATTGACGGAATGGCAGAAATCATACGCCATGCAATACGCGCTGGCTCCAGTGCAACAGGGAGCCGTGAGAGGCCGCCAGCGCCGCCATCGTCAGCCAGCGGGGCCGCGCTTCCAGCCGCGCCAGCCAGGCGCGAACGCCGGGAAATCGCCCCAGATCGAAGCCCGCATCGGGCGCGGTGTGGGTGTAGGCGTACAGGGCAATATCGGCAATCGTCAGGGTCTCACCCGCCAGATAAGCGTGTTTCGCCAGCCGTTGCTCCATTACCGAAAGCGCCCGATAACCGCGTTTAATACGTTCCATAATATCCGGGTCGTCCAGTGAGCGGCCCAGATAACGGGTCATGAATTGCACCCCCGCCAGATAGGGTTCATGGTTGTTCTGCTCGAAGAACAGCCATTGCAATACTGTCGCCTGGCTTAACGGCTCGTGCGGCCACAGACAAAGACTCCGTTGCGCGAGATAGCAAAGAATCGCGTTTGATTCGGCCAGCGCCGCGCCGGAATCCAACTGCAAGACCGGCACCATCCCTTGCGGGTTCATCGCCAGAAATTCGCGGGTGTGGCTTTCCCGCTTGAGAATATCGACCGAGACCCACTGAAAGGGCAGCTCCAGCAAGCCCAGCAGCAACCAGACTTTGAAGCAGTTGCCCGAACGCGGATCGGCGTACAGCTTGAACGGGGTTTCAGTCTGGATCATGGTGATCTCTCCGTGGGCTGGGACTGCGGCCAGGGTTGAGAACAAGCGTTGCTCGCGCCATTGAACGGCGCCGGAGTCGGTGCGCTCAACCGCAATGTTTTCATGCTGACATGCGCCCCACGCATGTGAACCCGGCTAATTGTTCGTTTGTGCATGACTGCGGGTTGGTTTTAAATCAATGCCTCATCCACTCAACCGGAGAGATTGAAATGCAGCGGATCATCAATAAGGTGGATTTGGAGCGGGAATTACAGACCCAGCGCCACGGCGAGCGGTTCGCGGCGGACATGGCCCAGATCGGACCCCGCACCGACGCGCGCAAGCTCGGTTGTCGGTTGACCGTGGTGCCGCCCGGCAAAAGCGCCTGGCCATTTCATGCCCATGTAGTCAACGAAGAAATGATCATCGTGATTGCGGGCGAAGGCATTCTGAGGCTCAGTGACGGCGAGCAGCCGCTGCGGGCGGGCGATGTGGTGGCCTTGCCGCCGGGTGGGATGGAAGCCGCGCACGAAGTCATCAACCGTTCCACGCAGCCGCTCAGCTATTGGTGTATCTCGACCATGGAACAGCCGGACATCGGCCTGTATCCCGATTCCGGCAAATTTTTCGTTATGGCGGGCACTGCGCCGGGCGGAGATAAGGCGCTGCGGACCTTCTCCCACATTGGCCGTTGCGCGGATGCGGTCGATTACTGGGAGGGTGAAGCGTGATGACCGTCCGTCGATCCTCTGCAGAACGCGGCAAACGCGCAGGCGGGAGTGGGTGAGATGCCGTTACCGCTGGCGCGTCTGCCCTCGCTGGATTTGCTGCGCGGTTTCGTCGCGGTTGGGCGGCGCATGAGCATCACCCAGGCGGCGGATGATCTGTGCCTGACCCAATCGGCGGTCAGTCGTCAAATCAAGGCGTTGGAAGAAGCGCTGGGG
>DPWB01000115.1:0-1356 GCA_003527885.1 Candidatus Competibacteraceae bacterium | reverse complement strand
CGCTGCGCCGATGGCATCGTCCACCAGTTGCAGGAGGTGTTGGGAGCGCTCAGCGTCGGGCGCGGGCGGCGACAGCCGGTCACTATCACCGCCAGCGTCGGCGTGGCCGGGTTGTGGCTGTTACCGCGTCTGACCGCGTTTCAGCAGACGCATCCCGGCATCGAAATTCGCCTCGCCGCCGACAATCGCTTACTCGATCTCAACGCCGAAAGTATCGATCTGGCCATTCGCTACTGTTCGCGCGCCGCCGCGCCGGAAGGGGCGATTTGGTTGTTTGGGGAAACCGTGGTTCCCGTGGCGCATCCCGCGCTCGGCAAGCAGCACCTGCGTTCGGCCGCCGATCTGACGGGTGAATATTTGTTGGAATACGACGAACCGCGCCTGCCCGGCTTGCAATGGAGCGAATGGCTACGGGCGATGGGTTGGGAAAACCCCAGGTCGCGTGGTATGCAACGCTTTAACCAATATGATCAATTGATGCAGGCGGCGGCCAGTGGTCAGGGGATCGCCATCGGCCGCCTGGAATTGATTCAACCCCTGTTGGCGCAAGGGCGCTTGCAGGTTCTCACCGCGCCGCACCGGCTGGCGGATACCGGGTTTTCTTATTGGCTGCTCTGGGCCGACGCTGAGCCGCGCGATGACGTCCGCAAGGTCGGCGAGTGGATTCTGGCGGCGGCGCGCGCGACGGCGGCGGCGGGCGTTTGACATGCGTGCGGCGCATGGGAGTTAGCCGATTTCTCATCATTCAGCGCGGGGCAAAGCGCTAAGCTGGCTGCGGTTTCATCCCTCTTTCCACTGGCCACTTTGACCCGGAGCGCCTATGTCCTCGACCGATCCTGTGCTGTATCAACAAACCGCTGGCATCGCCTGGCTTACTCTCAACCGTCCGGCGGCGCTGAATGCCTTAAATCAGGAGCTGTTGCAACAGTTGGCCATGCGGCTTACGCAGATTCAGGCGGATGAGGCGGTGAAAGCCGTCATCATCACCGGCAGCGGCGAGAAAGCCTTTTGCGCCGGGGCTGACATCGCCTATTTGCATCAGGCATCGCCGCTGGCCGTGCGGGAATTTGCACAGCAGGGGATCGCGGTCAACCAGCAGATTGAAACGCTGGGTAAACCGGTGATCGCCGCCATCAACGGTTATGCGCTCGGCGGCGGTTTGGAATTGGCCGAATCCTGCTGGCTGCGGGTCGCGGTCAGCACCGCCCGCTTCGGTCATCCTGAAGTCAAAATTGGCGCGGTCGCTGGCTTTGGTGGAACCTGTCTCTTATACACATCTCCGAGCCCACGAGACCGTACTAGATCTCGTATGCCGTCTTCTGCTTGAAAAAAAAAAAAAAAAATACCACAATGAGC
>DPWB01000114.1:1215-3801 GCA_003527885.1 Candidatus Competibacteraceae bacterium | reverse complement strand
TGTCTCTCATGTTTATTTTTTTTTTCAAGCAGAAGACGGCATACGAGATCTAGTACGGTCTCGTGGGGCAGCGTTGGTTAGCCGCCGGATGGCGATGTCCCGATCCGGCAGCAAATCCAGCAGACGGGTGGCGAGCTCGTCGTCCTCGGGCGCGTGCCCGCGCAGGAAAGTCAGCCGGACTTGCGCCAGCCGTTCGCGGATACGGTCGCGCAATTCCTTGGTGGCGGCGTTGGTGTAGGTGACCACCAGAATCCGATTGACCGGAATCGCCGCCTCGGCCACCAGCCGCAGGTACAACGCGGTGAGGGTATAGGTTTTTCCGGTCCCGGCGCTGGCCTCGACCAGATTGAAATCGTTCAGCGGGATGTAAAGGGGATCGAGGCGTTCCACTGCGGCCGCGCCTCAAACGAGAGCCATCAATCCCGCTGGTCCCGAGGTCGGTAAAACACGCGAAACAACACGCCCCATTTATCGCGCCAGCGCAAGCGATCGTCCGACAAGGCTTCCAGAAAATCCGACAAGGCTTTGGATTTGGTCACGGCGTAGATCACCAACAGCACGCTGGGCGCGAGGACGCCAAAGAAAATCAGGATCTTGCCCCAGATAGGGTTATCCGCTTCATCAAAGATGTTCATCCCCAGAAAGCCGGTCGCCACAGTGGCGATCAACCCCAAGGTGGTCACCACGGTCAAACGGACCACGGTGTTGGCTTGTCGCCGCAAGCCATCGCTATCCAGGTATTGGTTCATCTCCTTCACCGCCGCGCTGACATCCTCATAAATCCGGTCGGTATCCAGATGGCCGGTCAACATGCGGAACAGATCGCGCGCTTGCGCCTGATTGGACACTTCGTGGAACCAGTAACGGTGGGTGAAGCGCAGAAAGGTTTCCATGACCCGACGGATTTCTCGCTTGAAGGTCTTGACCGAATCCATGTCACGGATATCGAGCTGGCTGATCGCCATCACCAGCCATTCCGAAAACAGCATCAAGGTCGCCTTGTGAAAATGGGCGATCAGGTTGACCAGGAAATACTGGTGGCGGAACTGGCCGAGCAGGCCGGTCTCGGGGTCGGCGAAAAAGCGCTCGCTGGCCTTGCCCACCACCACGAAGGCATGGCCGCAGCACAGATAGCGGCTGCTGAGCGCCGGGTTGGTCGGATCCCAGAATTTGTCGTAGCAGTACTGCCGCTCGAAATTGACCAGTTCCGCTTCGGAATACGGCAAGGTATCGGAAGAGCCCGCCTTGGTGACCAAGGCCAACCGGGCAAAGTCGCCGCGGGTCAGGGCCTGCGGGTCGCTGACGCTGATATAGGCCAACAGCGGCATCCGATGGTATTCGATTTGCCGGTATCTCAAGACCCCTTGCTCGCCCGCGTTATAAAGGCTCAAGGGCCGCAGTAAAAATTCCCAGTGGGCGGCGACGTTGGGCGAGCGGTTCCAGCAGACGAACTGCAAATATTTCCGACGGTTTTCGTAATCCGACACCGCCAGCACGTCGCCGGTGGCGGACAGCCATTCCACCCGATACGGGCATTGCCCGCCCGCGCCGTCAGCTTCCCAAAACGCCGGATACGCCCGCCCGACCTTGAATAGCACCTCCTGGACCAACAGGAGCGGCAGATCGTTGGCGAAGAACTCCACCGCCAGAATGATGATGTCGAGATCGTAAAAGAAATGCAGGTCGACATGCGCCACCTGGAACAGCAGCGGCGGCGTTTTCTGGTCGAGCATGACCCTCATGCGGGCGATATCGCGGCGCCGGAAGACCCGGATCGGCGATTTGCCGTAGCCGGAGCGGCCCTCGCGACTGCCGCCCTCGCCGTAGAGAAAGCGCTGCACGTAGGGTAAAAAGGTGATGAATTCCTTGTAATGACGCTCCTGAAAATCGTCGGGGTCGCCGAATTCGTCGTCCACCTCGCGCCAGGGGCAAGCGTCGCCCATGTCCTCCAGCAGCTCCCAGTATTTCGGGAGGTGCGGCTCCCCGGCCCGAGCGCGCATGATCTGCAAGGGCCATAGCAGGATCTGCCGGAAATGGCGGACCAGGACGGAATTGCTGGGGGTGATTTCGCTCACGGGTTCACTAGTGGCATGTTTATCGGGCCGTGCCGTTTGTCTAAAAGATCTCTACCAACTAACCTCGGCCAGCAAGGTGGGCGGAGCCGTTACAGTAACCCTACCCACGATGCCGAACCGTTACGCTTCCACCACCGGAATCTTGCCGATCTTCGCCTGCCATTCCTTCGGCCCGGTCTTGTGGACGCTGGAGCCTTTCGAGTCCACCGCCACCGTCACCGGCATATCCTTGACCTCGAACTCGTAAATCGCCTCCATGCCCAGATCTCCAAACGCTAGCACCTTGGCGGCCTTGATCGCCTTGGAGACCAGATACGCCGCGCCGCCAACCGCCATCAGATAGACCGCCCGGTTGTCTTTAATAGCGTCGATGGCGATCTGGCCGCGCTCGGATTTGCCGACCATACCCAGCAAGCCGGTCTGTTCCAGCATCTGCCGGGTGAACTTGTCCATGCGGGTGGCTGTCGTCGGGCCAGCGGGGCCGACCACTTCGTCGCGCACCGGATCGACC
>DPWB01000114.1:566-981 GCA_003527885.1 Candidatus Competibacteraceae bacterium | reverse complement strand
CGACCGGGCCGACGTAGTAAATGAAGCGGTTGGTGAAATCCACCGGCAGTTTCTCACCCCGATTCAACATGTCGGTCATACGCTTGTGGGCGGCGTCGCGGCCGGTCAGCAGTTTGCCGTTGAGCAGCAGCACCTCGCCGGTCTTCCAGTTCGCCACCTCCTCGCGCGTGACCGTGGCCAGATCGACCCGGCGCGCGTTGCTCGGCGCGTAGGTCAATTTCGGCCAGTCCTCCAAACTCGGCGGCTCCAACTTGGCCGGGCCGCTGCCGTCGAGGTGGAAATGGACGTGGCGGGTCGCGGCACAATTCGGCACCATCGCAATCGGCAGATTGGCGGCATGGGTCGGATAATCCAGCACTTTTACGTCCAGCACGGTGGTCAGACCGCCCAAACCCTGCGCGCCGATGCCGAGCGC
>DPWB01000114.1:0-258 GCA_003527885.1 Candidatus Competibacteraceae bacterium | reverse complement strand
GTTGACCTTCTCGTACAGCTCGATCCGCAATTCCTCGGCCCGGTTCTTGGGGCCACGGGCGATCAGTTCCTGAATATCGACCGGGGCCATCAGCGATTCCTTGGCCAGCATGAACGCCTTTTCCGGCGTGCCGCCGATCCCCACGCCGAGGATGCCCCGCGGGCACCAGCCCGCGCCCATCCAGGGCACGGTCTTCAGCACCCAGTCCACCAGACCGTCGGAGGGGTTGGGCATGGCGGACTTGGAGTTTGCGTCGGA
>DPWB01000183.1 GCA_003527885.1 Candidatus Competibacteraceae bacterium | reverse complement strand
CATCGCTTTGTTCCTCGTGCTGGCATGGCTCAACTGGGATTTCAGAAACTCCCAGCCGCTAGCGGGCTAAGAGTTTCACTGGCCGGCGTTGTCGGGGTGGCGCATCCGCCCCGCCAGCCTATAGATCACCATACCGAAATCACCATGGGGCGGGTGGTTCCGAAAGCCGGCTAGGGAGTAGTATCTAACGGTTGACCGCCCGCATATCACCTTTGCCCGATGGCGGCGGGAACGGGGAATGACGACCGGCGCTAGATATTACTTTATTAACGCTTTGGCGGATGGGAAAGCATCATGAGGGGACGGGACGAAGCGGCGTGGCCGGCGCTGATCCGGCTGGCTTCAGCGCGGAAACGGGGAGTCCGCCGGCTGCGAATCGGCTTGCTTTGGCTGGTGGCCGGGCTGATCCCTCCCGCTTGGGCGGCGGATCGGATCACCGTGTTCGCCGCCGCCAGCCTCACCAACGCCCTGCAAGACCTCGCCGCGCGGTACGAACAGCAGCAAGGCGTCAAGGTCATGACCTCTTTCGCCGCCAGTTCCGCGCTGGCCCAACAAATCGAACGGGGCGCGCCGGCGGACGTGTTCGTCTCCGCCGATTTGAAATGGATGGATTATCTGGATAGCAAGAACAAGATCAGCAAGCCCAGCCGCCGCAACCTGCTCGGCAACCGGCTGGTGCTGATCGCCCCCAAGGGCAAGGCGTTCCCGGTGAAGTTGGAAAAAGGCTTCGATCTGCCCGGCGCGTTTCAAGGCCGCTGGTGCTCGTGCGACGCATCGGTGCCCGTCGGCCAATACGGCCAACAAGCCCTGACGGCGCTCGGCTGGTGGACGGCGCTGGAACCGCGTCTGGCCGCCGCCTCGGATGTGCGCTCGGCGCTGGCCTTCGTGGAGCGCGGCGAATGCGCCGCCGGCATCGTCTACGAAACCGACGCCAAGCTGTCCGACAAGGTGGAAGTGCTCGGCGTCTTTCCGGCCGACACCCATTCGCCGGTGCTCTATCCGGTCGCTTTGGTGCAAGGGGCCAAACCGTCGGCGCAAGGCTTTCTGGATTTTTTGCACGCGTCGGCAGCGGCCAACGTGTTCCGCCAGTACGGCTTCACCGTGCTCGACCGTTAGCTGGCCGTGTGGTTCTTGTTGCAACCCACACCCGAAGAGCTGACCGCGCTGTGGCTGTCGCTCAAGATCGGGCTGTGGTGCACCGCGCTGATCGCCGTGCCGGGGCTCGTGACCGGTTGGCTGCTGGCGCGGGTCCGCTTTCCCGGCAAAGCTCTCGTGGACGGGTTGGTCCACTTGCCGCTGGTGTTGCCGCCGGTGGTTCCGGGCTATCTGCTGCTGCTGTTGCTGGGTCGGAACGGGCCGCTGGGCCGCTGGCTGTACGAAACCTGGGGCGTGACTTTCGCGTTTACCTGGCAAGGCGCGGTCATCGCCTCGGCGCTGATGGCCTTTCCGTTGATGGTGCGGGCGGTGCGTCTCGCGGTGACGCTGGTCGAACCGCGCCTGGAAGACGCGGCGCGCACCCTGGGGGCGGGGCCGCTGCGGGTCTGGCTGACCGTGACCGTGCCGCTGGCGCTGCCGGGCATTCTGACCGGACTGGTGCTGGCCTTCGCCCGCAGCCTGGGCGAGTTCGGCGCGACCGTGACCTTCGTCGGCAACGTGGCCGGCGAAACCCGCACCCTGCCGCTGGCGATCTATAGCTATACCCAGACGCCCGGCGGCGATGGCCCGGCGCTGCGGTTGGCGGTCATTTCCGGCCTGCTGGCGCTGGCGGCGCTGTGGGCCAGCGAACTGGGGGCGCGCCGGGTGGAGCGGATGCTGGGCAATCGTCGCGGGTAATGCTCCAACTCGATTTGGAACTCCGGCAAGGTTCTTTCACCTTGCAAGCTCAACTGGCGCTGGAACGGCCGGTCAGCGGTTTGTTCGGCCCTTCCGGTTGCGGCAAGAGCACGCTGCTGCGCGCCATCGCCGGCCTGGTCCGCCCGCAGCGCGGCTTCGTCGATCTGGACGGCGCGACGCTGTTCGACTCCCGCCGGGGCATCGACGTGCCGCCGCACCGCCGCCGGATCGGGCTGGTGTTCCAGGACAGCCAGTTGTTTCCCCATCTCTCGGTCGAGCGCAATTTACTGTACGGCTTCACGCTGTTGCCGTCGGCGGAACGGCGGTTCGCGCCGGGGCAAATCGTGGAGTTGCTGGACATCGGCCCGCTGCTGCGCCGCCGGCCACGCCATCTCTCCGGCGGCGAGCGGCAGCGGGTGGCGCTGGGCCGGACCCTGCTGGCCTCTCCCCGCCTGCTGTTGCTGGACGAACCGCTGGCGGCGCTGGACGAGGGCCGCAAGCAACAGATCTTGCCGTTTCTGCGCCGGGTGCGGGACGAGTTGCGCCTGCCGATGCTCTACGTCAGCCACGCCATCAACGAAATCCTGTACCTGACCCCGCATCTGGCGATCGTGGACGGCGGCCGCATTCTCGGTCAGGGCCTGTTTTCGGAGTTGATCCGCCAGGATCACCTGCTCGGTCTGGCGCGCTCGCTGGGATTGGAAAACGTGTTGCAAGTCACAGTCGAGCGGCACCAGCCGGACCTCGGCTGCACCACGGTGCGCTACGACGGTCACGAGTTGCACCTGCCGCTGTCGGCGCTGCCGCCGGGGGCCGAAACCTGGATCGCGCTGCGCGCCGCCGATGTCGCCCTGGCCCGCCATCCCGTCGCCGGCACCACCATCCAGAACCAGGTGCCGGGCCGCATTCTGGGCTTGCGGCGCATCGCCGACCGGATGGTGGTGGAAGTGGATGTCGGCGTGCCGATCTTGGCCGAGGTCACCGTCAAGGCGGTTCGCGATCTGGATTTGAACGCCGGCGATACCGTCTATTGCCTGTTCAAGGCGCGCGCTTGGCAGTATCTGGGAGCGCGCTGATTTGTTCCGATAAGCCCGCGCGAGCGGTTCGACTTTCCGCCGGGAGCAAGCGCCGCCACCCAGGGATTGATCGGCGGCATTGACGGCACAATTGGATTTTGGCATTATCGTAAAAACATCGTAAACATGGTAATGTCGCCATGACCGACAAGCTCAGCTCGCCCGCCATTCGCTCACAGTTGGACGCCTTGGCCAAGGAACTCGGCGAATCCGACCGCAGTCGTGTTGAGATCCTGCTGCCTTTGCTCAACACGCAGCAGGAAATCCCGCTAGGCGCTGCCTTGTCGGCGCTGTTTCCCGAATTTCCAGCCACGCAAGCGCAAAACCACTTCCGCCAGTTTCGTCAGCGGTTGCGCCAAGCAGCCCAGCAAGCCGGTATCGCCTTCAGCCTGGAAGTGGACAGCCGCAAGCGGGATGCTGTGGAGAACCGCCGCGCTTGGTTCGCGGGAGAAAGTCCGGCCCGCCAGCAGGCGGAACAGTTTTCGACCGAGGAAACCCGCCCGCGAGCCGATGAGGTGCGCATTCCGCAAGATGCGCTGGCTTTAAAAGAAATCGAGCGACGCGACGGCAAACCGGTCATCCGCTATTTCGTGTCCTACGCGCATAAAGATGCAAAATTCAAGAACGCTCTGCTGGACCGTCTGCAAGCCCTCTTGCGCATCGCCAAGGAATACGCTTTCGAGGCGTGGCAGGACAGCGATATTTTGATCGGCGAAAACTGGCGCGATGAAATCCAGCAGGCCATCACCCAATGCCATTTTGGTTTGCTGCTGGTCAGCCCGGAATTTTTGGGTAGCAAATTCATCACGGAAAAGGAATTGCCGCAGTTTTTGCCTTCGGAAAAAACACCGCTAGCCTGGCGGCGCGCAGCGCCAGTCGGCTTAAAACCGGTGGCTTTCAATGGATCAATGGACCTCAAGGGCCTGGAACCCTTGCAGATTTTTCGGGATGATCGGGAGCGTTTCTTCAGCCAGCTAGGAATCGACAACACTAAAGACGCTTTCGCCCAACAACTGTTTCAGGCCATCCTCAAAATGGTGAAGAAGCATATCGCGGTCGAACCGCCGCCGGAACCGCCGCCCGCCGCTCGCACTCCCCGCCCGCAAGAGTTAGCGGAGCAGATGGGCCAAGCTGTTTGTGAGGATGACCCAGGCGTAAAAGGCTGGACGCGAACTGAAGGTCGCCCCGCCTACCTGGATAAGCTGGGCAGCGGCCGTACTCCCAAGTCCGATGCGGATTCCACTCAGGAACGCCTCGATGCCCTGCAATTTCTCCAAGACTGGGCCTCTGATCCCAAGGCGCCGCCCTTCTGCGCGCTGCTTGGCGAATACGGTATGGGCAAGACCACCACCTGCAAGATGCTGGTGCAAGCCCTATTGGCCGCGCGGCGTGATCGCCCCGAACTGCCGTTGCCGATCTATCTCGATCTGCGTCATCTCGGCGAGCGCGCCAAGGAATCACCGCCGCTGGCGGACATCATCGATTGCATCGTCCGCCAAAGCTGGCGCGGCGGCCACGCGCAAGCCTTGCAAGCCGCCGACATCACCCGACTGGTGCAGCAGGAAGGCGCGCTGGTGGTGTTCGATGGCCTCGACGAGGTGTTGGTACATCTGACCGATCACGCCGGACAACGGTTTACCCGCGAACTGTGGCGCATTCTGCCGCCCGCCTTATTCGGGAATAAATCCGCAACCGATAGCGCGCCGTCCCATCCCGGCAAGCTGTTAATTTCCTGCCGCACGCACTACTTCCGCACCTTGCGCGATCAGACGACGCACTTAACCGGCGAAGGCCGCGAAGGCATTCGCCCACAGGACTATCGGGCGTTGTTGCTGCTGCCATTCAGCGAGTCTCAAATTGGAGCCTATCTCAGCCGCAATCTGCCGGGCCGGGAGCTTGATGAGTTGCTGGCGTTGATCCGCTCCATCCACAACCTGCCGGAAATGGCCGAACGCCCCTACACGCTGAGCCTGATCGCGGAAAACATCCACCTGCTGGAACAATGGCGGCTGGAAGGGCGCAAGGTGAGCGGGGCCACGCTGTATCGGCATCTGGTCCGCTCCTGGCTGGAGCGGGACGCGGGCAAGCATCAGTTGACGCCGGATCACAAGCAGTTGCTGATGGAGCGGATCGCCGCCGATTTGTGGCGCGGCGGCGCGCGCACTTGGTCGGTGGTGGATTTGGAGCAATGGCTGATCGATTTCCTGAGCGACCAGCCCCGCATCGCCGCGCATTACACCAACCTGCACCGTGATGTGTTGAAGGAAGATTTGCGCACCGCCACCTTTCTGGTGCGAGAAGGCGAAGATCGCTTCCGCTTCGCCCACACCTCGCTGCACGAGTTTTTTCTGGCGGCTTTTCTGGCCCGTGCCTTACGTGAAGGAAATTTAGAAAGTGTGGCCCTGCCGATGCCCAGCCCGGAAACGCTGGATTTTCTCGGCCAGTTGCTGCTGGAAGCCGACGATGCCGAGCCGATGCTGGCCACTTTGCGGACGATTCGAGAACGCTACCGGCCCCAGGCCAGCGAACTGGCGCTGAAATACGGCCTGCTGGCTGGTCAGCGGGGTTATCCGGCCACTGCCTTGACCGGCTTTGATCTGCAAGGGGCCGATTTGCGTGATTGGCGCTTCGAGGGCGATCCCGCTCAACCCCCGCTCAATTTAGACGCGACCCACTGGGGGAAAGCGCGGCTGGATAACGCCGTGTTCCGTCACGTCTCGCTGGAAGGGGCCGATTTTTCCCAGGCCGCGCTGGCGGTCGCGGAACTCAACGACATTCGGGCAGTGGCAAGCCGTTTCGTGGGCGCGGAGTTGACCGGCACAATCTTTCGGGACGCCCAACTGCAACAGGCCGATTTCAGCGAGGCGCGCTGTTATCGCAGCCAATGGTTGCGCTGCGATTTGACCGACGCGCGGGGTGTGAAGCCGGGTTTGCCCGATTCCCTGCTGGCGCTGTGCCAGCCAGCATCGGCGCATAACTCGGCTCCAGCCCGCCATCCACCACCGCAGATTAACAGCTTGACCGGGCACCGGGATTGGGTGAACGGCTGCGCCTTCTCGCCGGACGGGCGCTGGCTCGCCTCCGCCGGGGCCGACAGCACGCTGCGGCTGTGGGACGCGGCCA
>DPWB01000298.1:1050-2966 GCA_003527885.1 Candidatus Competibacteraceae bacterium | reverse complement strand
CCAGATCGAAGGCGTGCATCGGCTGGCCGAGTTCCAGCATCACGTAATTGGTGACATCCACCAGCGGTCCCAGGCTGCGCACCCCGGCGCGGCGCAAGCGCTCCTGCATCCACAACGGCGTCTTAGCCGCCGGATCGACACCCCGAATCACCCGGCCTATGTAGCGCGGACAGGCGGCGGGGTCGGCGAGTATCACCGGAAAAAGGGCGTCTACCGTCGGCTCCACCGCCGCCACCGGCAGCGGGCGGAACTCGTAGTCGGTGAAGGCCGCAACCTCGCGGGCGATGCCTTCCATGCCCAAGCAATCGCCGCGATTGGGCGTCAATTCGATCTCGATCAACGCATCGTCCAAAGCCAACAGTTCGCGGACATTCTGGCCGGGCCGACTGTCGGCGGGCAACGCTAGCAAACCGTCCGAGTTTTCCGCCAAACCGAGTTCCTTGGCCGAACACAACATGCCTTGCGATTGCACGCCGCGCAGCTTGGAGGGTTTGATCTTGAAATCGCCCGGCAGCACGGCACCAATTAAAGCGGTCGGCGCGCACAGGCCCACGGCGACATTGGGCGCGCCGCAGACGATTTGCAGCGGCTCGGTATCGCCCACATCCACGGTCGCCACCCGCAAGCGGTCGGCATCAGGATGCGGGATCAAACCGGCCACCCGTCCGACCACCACTTTCTCGAAGGCAGGCGCGGCCGGTTCGATGCCGTCCACTTCCAGTCCGGCCATGGTCAACCGCGCCGCCAGCTCGGCGCTGGAAAGCTGGGGATCGACCCAATCCCGCAACCACTGTTCGCTGACTTTCATCGTGTTGGCCTCACCGGAACTGCGCCAGAAAGCGCAGATCGTTCTCGAAGAACAGCCGCAAATCGTTGACGCCGTAACGCAGCATGGTCAGCCGTTCCACCCCCATGCCGAAGGCGTAGCCGGTATAGCGCTCGCTGTCGATGCCGACCTTTTCGAACACCGCCGGATGCACCATGCCGCAGCCCAGCACTTCCAACCAACCGCTCTGTTTGCAGACCCGACAGCCGTCGCCGCCGCAGATCACGCACCGGATATCCACCTCGGCGGAGGGCTCGGTGAACGGGAAGTAAGACGGCCGGAAACGCACCGCCAGATCGCGCTCGAAGAAGTTGCGCAGGAAATCGTCGAGCACGCCCTTCAAGTCGGCGAAGCTGACGCCTTCATCCACCAGCAAGCCTTCGACCTGATGGAACATCGGCGAATGGGTCAAATCCGAATCGCAGCGATACACCCGGCCCGGCGCGATGATCCGCACCGGCGGCGCTTGGCGCTCCATCACCCGGATCTGCACCGGCGAGGTATGGGTCCGTAACAGGGTGTGGGCATCGAAATAAAAGGTGTCGTGCATCGCCCGCGCCGGATGGTGCGGCGGGATGTTGAGCGCCTCGAAGTTGCGGAAATCGTCTTCGACCTCCGGGCCTTCGGCGACCGCGAAGCCGATTCCGGCGAACAAGGCTTCGATCCGCGCCAGGGTCCGGCTCAGCGGATGGTAACCGCCCGGCTGCTGGCCGCGTCCCGGCAGGGTCACGTCGATGGCTTCGCCCGCCAGCCGCGCGTCCAGCGCCGCAGTTTCGAAGGCCGTCTTACGCGCGGCAATGGCGGTTTCCAGCGTTTGCTTGGCGTCGTTGATCGCCTGGCCAGCCTCGCGCCGTTGTTCGGGCGGCAACCGTCCCAGTTCCTTCAGCCGCTCGGTGAGCGCGCCTTTCTTGCCCAAGTAAAGCACGCGCGCCCGATCGAGCGCGGCGAGATCGCCAGCGCTGGCGATGGCGGCTTGGGCGGACTGAATGAGGTCGGGCAATGCGTCCACGCGGGCGTTTCTCTCAGGGATCAACAATGAAAAAGGGAAAGACCACGGCCTTTCCCCCGTTCGGAATCCTGCGCGATGGCC
>DPWB01000298.1:0-657 GCA_003527885.1 Candidatus Competibacteraceae bacterium | reverse complement strand
ATACCGCCAGATCGGCCAGCACCTTGCGATCCATCTCGATGGCCGCTTTCTTCAGGCCGTTGATGAACCGGCTGTAAGACAGGCCATTCTCGTGAGCGCCGGCGTTGATGCGGACGATCCACAGCGCGCGAAATTCCCGTTTTTTCTGGCGGCGGTCGCGATAGGCGTACTGGCCGGCCTTGATGACGGCCTGTTTGGCGACCCGGAACACTTTGCTGCGGGCGCCGTAATAACCCTTGGCTCGGTCTAAAACCTTCTTGTGGCGGGCATGGGCGGTAACGCCACGTTTCACTCGGGGCATGGCTTAACTCTCCGGCAACATCAACTGTAAGGCAACATCTGGCGAACGGCGGGCGTATCCACCACGGCTACCAGGGTGGTGCCGCGTAACTGCCGTTTCCGCTTGGTCGATTTCTTGGTCAGGATGTGCCGCAGGTGCGAGTGGGAACACTTGAACCTGCCGGACCCGGTGGGCTTGAACCGCTTGGCCGCGCCGCGGTTGCTTTTCATCTTAGGCATTGCATAACTCCGCTATTTTAAGAAAATTCTGGGCTGTCCCCGGTGCGCGCCGGAGATGGGAAACGGTGATCGCAGAAGGAGAATTACTTCTTCTTGACCGGGGCGATGGTCATGACCATCTGCCGCCCTTCCAGTCTG
>DPWB01000101.1 GCA_003527885.1 Candidatus Competibacteraceae bacterium | reverse complement strand
TGTATACTGCCCGTGACCCCTTAGGTTTTTTTTTTAATGATACGGCGACCACCGAGATCTACACTAGATCGCTCGTCGGCAGCGTCAGATGTGTATAAGAGACAGTTGCTCTGTTCCGCCAGTTTGATGATGATTTCGAGGATGGCGGCCCTGATTTGGGCATCGCTCAACCCGTCTTGGGGCAGGGGCTGACGGCCGATTTCCGCGACCAGCCAGCGCCGTTTCTGCGCGTTGATTTTTTCGTTGGCCCGGAAGATGTCCATCGGCGAACCGGCGTCGTAGGACTGGCCATCCAACTCCATGACGATCAAGCTGCCATAGTGTTGCACGATGCGCGCGATCAACGTCGAAGGGCGCACGTGAAAACCGCGGTAAGAGGGCACCGGCGCTTCGATCCGGCCGATTTCGGCGTAGCGCCTGAGCATGGTGTGGCAAAAACACCGGCCGTAGGTCAGATAAAGCCCGGAGAACGCGATGGAGTAATTCATCAGCATGGCCAGCAGCGTGCCGGGCGCGATCACCGGCCGGCGCCGGAAGGCGGAATCACCGGTCTGCTCGTTGAGGTGGCGTTCGTAGTAATGGACCAGATAAGTGGCGATTTCCAATAAGTGGAACACGATGCTGATATGCCCCCGCAGGGTGGGCAGGTTCTGATCCAGGGATTCGATTTCGGTTTCCGAGACGTAGGTGTCGTAGAGCGACTGGAGGCAGTGGAAGCGGACTTTCAAATAGCGCAAGTTGTCTTCGCTGATCGGGTCCGGGAAACAGGTCGCGTAATCCTTGGGCTCCACTTTTTCGGCGGTATTCAAAAGCTCGCTGTCCGCGGCCAAGTTCAAATAGGCGGTTGCAAGATAAGTAACTGTTTCGGATGCGCTTTTTATTTTACGCATGGCGCGGTTATGCAATAGCCGTCCCGGCGGGAGCTGTTCGCGGTAGCGTCCCGCTGGAAGCTCGGTGGCGGGGACGCCGATCCCCAGGCGGTCGGCTTGCGCCAACAGCCAAGTCGCCGCCCGCACCAGCACATCGTAGGTTAGCTCCAGGGATTGGAGGGTGGCGGCGGCAAAGTCCCGCTCGACGGGTAACAGCCGGTAGGAAGGCAGGCAGTGGTGGATGTGCAGCAGCTCGTAACTGACTTCCGCAAACAGCTTGATCGTGGCGACCAAGGAGCGAAACCGACACCACTGGCGGTTGTTGCGCGCTCCGTAAATATCCAGCAGTTCCTCGACCAGCAGGGATTGCGCCAGCAGGTCGGCGACCAGCGGCCGGGTGAAGGCGCTGGCGCGCGGCTGCCGGGCCGACAAGAACCGAGCGATCGACAGTAAGTTGCCAGCCCGCTGTTCGAGCAAATCGACGAACTCGCCATCTTTGAGGACGACCGTTTTTTTGGGGTGGTTGGAATCTGTATCCGCTGTTGATGTCATGGCGGCAGCAGCCCTAATCTTTCGATCCGGTTTTGTCGATACAGCCAGAGCGCACCACGCAAAACGAGCCTATCCGAATGAGTTTAGCGAAACGCAACGATAGCGCAGTTAGTGCGGGGCATCCAGACCGCCCGGCGGAATATCCGAGCAAATCTCGGTCGATCACGGTTTAACCCCCATATTATGTCATCTTTTCATTGATAAGATTGGCATTTTATCCTTGAAAAAGAATTGGCTGCTGGCGCACCCGGCGGGTTGACCGATGAGGTGCGCGTCATAAATGTATAATTTCCATATCGATAATGGAGGGCTAAACGAGGCAACGATTGACATACGCTCAAGATAGGCTTTACTTTCCAATGTCTGCCCATGCAACGCCGATCGGGAACGCGCGCGGAGCATCTCAAGGAACTCCGGCAACCCAGTCTTGGAAAGACCGACTCAAACCAATGACGAACCGCATAACTACATCATCTCGAGGAGTAACTGATGGCAAACAAAGAAGTCGTGATTGTTAGCGCCGCCCGGACGGCGATCGGCAAATTCATGGGTACGCTCAAGGACGTGCCGGCGCGCGAACTGGCGATCACCGCCGCCAAGGCCGCGATCGAACGGTCCGGCGTCCCGGCTGACCAGATCGACGAGATTTGCATGGGCCAGCTTTACGGCGGTATGCAAGGTTCCCTACCCGCGCGGCAGGTGAGTATGCGGGTTGGTTTGCCCCACCGCAGCAGCGCCGTTTCCGTGAATCAAAACTGTACCTCAGGTATGCGGGCGCTGGAAATCGCCTGCCACAACATCATGCTCGGCCAGACCGAAATTGGGCTGGTGGTCGGCGTCGAGAGCATGACCAACGCCCCTTATCTGCTGCCCAAGGCCCGGATGGGTTACCGGATGGGCCAGGGCAACATCGAAGACAGCATGATCCACGACGGTCTGTTCGACGAGCTGGTGCCGGGCCACATGGCGATGACGGCGGAGAACGTCGCGGTCAAATACGGGATCACCCGCCAGGAGTGCGACGAGCTGGCCCTGATCAGCCACAGCCGCTGCACCAAGGCCACCAAGGAGGGCATCTTCAAGCGCGAGATCGTGCCGGTCGAGATGAAGTCCAAGAAGGGTTCGACCTTCTTCGACACCGATGAGAATTTTATCCCCGACGCCAGCATGGAAAAGATTTCCAAGTTGCCGACCGCCTTCAAGAAAGACGGCGTGGTGACGGCGGCCAATGCCTCCAGCATCAACGACGGCGCCAGCGCGGTGGTGATCATGTCGCTGGACAAGGCCAAGGCCATGGGCATCAAGCCGTTGCTGAAGCTGGCCAGCATCTGCAACGCCGGCATCGACCCGGCGGTGATGGGCCTCGGTCCGGCGGTGGCGATCCCTCGGGCGCTGCAACAGGCCGGTATGAAGTTTGGGGATATCGATTACTGGGAAGTCAACGAAGCATTTGCGGCCCAGTGGTTGGGCGTCGGCCGGATGCTGAAAGAGCAGGGCATGAGCCTGACCCCAGACAACTGCAACTTCAACGGTTCCGGCATCGCGCTGGGGCATCCGGTCGGCTCGACCGGGTTGCGGATTATAGTCAGCCTGTACTACGAGTTGGAGCGGCAGGGTAAGACCACCGGGGGTGCTTCGCTGTGTGTCGGCACCGGTCCGGCCATGGCTTCGCTGTGGACCCGCAATATCTGAGCCATCAGGTTTGATCGTTCCCAAGGCGGCCCGCGGGCCGCCTTACCGATGCGCCGATTTTATATCATCATCTTTATTAAGAACACCCCCCGCAGTGGATTCCGCTATAATCCGCTCCTACCGCAAGAATCCCATTATTACGAGCTGGATCACGGAGCGCCGAGAATCATGCTGGACCCGAAATTGCTGAGAAGCGAGCTGGAGCAAACCGCCGGCAAACTTGCCCGACGCGGCTTCAAGTTGGATGTCGGAGTGATCGGCTCCCTGGAAACACAGCGCAAAAGCTTGCAAGTCCGCACACAGGAACTGCAAAACGAGCGCAACACCCGCTCTAAAGCCATCGGTCGGGCCAAGGCCAGCGGCCAAGACATTCAGCCGTCGCTGAATGAAGTTGCCGCTCTGGGCGACGAGCTCAAGCGGGCCGAGACCGCCTTGGAGACCCTGCAAGCGCAGCTCGGCACCCTGCAGCTGGGCATCCCCAATTTACCCCACGGTAGCGTCCCGGACGGGGCCGGTGAGGCCGACAACGTCGAAATCCGCCGCTGGGGCGAGCCGCGCGCGTATGCGTTTGCGGCGCGGGATCACGTCGATCTGGGCGCGGAAGGGGGGCTGGATTTCGAAGCGGCCACCAAGCTGACCGGTTCTCGCTTTACGGTGATATACGGGCAACTGGCGCGACTGCAGCGGGCGCTGGTCCAGTTCATGTTGGATTTGCATACCCGGGAGCACGGCTACCTTGAAGTTTACGTGCCCTACATGGTCAATGCCGAAAGCTTGCGCGGCACCGGCCAACTGCCGAAATTCGAGGCCGACCTGTTCAAGCTGAGCGGCGAGCTGGAGTATTACCTGATTCCGACCGCCGAGGTGCCGGTCACCAACTTGGTGCGCGCCGAGATCGTGGACCCCGACCGGTTACCGTTGCGCTTCGTGGCGCACACGCCTTGTTTTCGGAGCGAAGCGGGTTCCTACGGCAAGGATGTGCGCGGCATGATCCGCCAGCACCAGTTCGAAAAAGTCGAGCTGGTGCAAATCGTCCGACCGGCGGACTCTTATGCGGCGCTGGAGGAATTGACCGGGCACGCGGAGCAGGTCTTGCAGCGGCTGGAATTGCCTTATCGGGTGGTGGTGTTGTGCGCTGGCGACACCGGTTTTTCGTCGGCCAAGACCTACGATCTGGAGGTCTGGCTACCCGGCCAACAAAAGTACCGGGAAATTTCCTCGTGCAGCAATTTCGAGGATTTCCAGGCGCGCCGGCTGCAAGCGCGCTGGCGCAATCCGACCACCGGCAAGCCGGAACTGGCCCACACCCTGAACGGGTCCGGGCTGGCGGTCGGGCGGACGTTGGTGGCGGTGATGGAAAACTATCAGGACGAGCGCGGCCGCATCCGGGTTCCTGAAGCCCTCAAGCCTTATCTGGGCGGTTTGGATCATATCGTCCCCGACGGGCGTTGAACCGTCCTGGAAAGGGAGTCCGACCAGCGAAAGACTGGCTTCTCCAACCGAGAATGCTAGTATGGCGCGCATCACAAACGATGCCTTCCACCGTCAAGTCCGAGAACTCAAAAATCATGATTGTCATTCTGAATCCCAATGTCGGGGACCACTCCGAGGAATACCGGCTGACGCTCGACTATTTGGCGCGGTTGCCGGGTATTTCCGCGCGCGTCCACAAGGTGCAAGGCACCCAACAAGGCCTGACGGAAATCTATCTGATCGGCGATACCAAAACGCTGTCCGCCGAGGATATCAGCGCCCTGCCGGGGGTGGAGCGAGTGGTGCGCATCTCGGAAGAGTACCGCATTCTGGGCCGGCATCGGGACGAGCGGCGCGTCAGCGGTTTCGATTACAACGGCGTACCGTTCAGCCAGGACAATCTCAACGTGTTCGCCGGATTGTGCGCGGTGGATACCCCCGAGCATGTGGCATTGATGCTGAAAGCCTTGCGCGAGCACGGCCAAGTCTGCACCCGGATGGGCGCCTACAAGCCCCGCACCAACCCCTATTCGTTCCAAGGCCACGGCAAAGCCTGCTTACCTTATGTCTTCGAACTGGCCGGCCAGTACGGCATCAAGGTCATCGCCATGGAGGTGACGCACGAGAGCCACGTCGAGGAAATCCACGACTGTCTGGAAAAAACCGGCCA
>DPWB01000039.1 GCA_003527885.1 Candidatus Competibacteraceae bacterium | reverse complement strand
ATTGGTATAAGAGACAGGTGCTGGTGTTCGACTATGACGGGACGTTGGTCCCGTTTGCGGCGTATCCCGATCTGGCGCGGCTCGATCCCGCCGTGCGAAACATTCTGGCGCGGCTGGCCGCGCTGCCGCGCGTCACGGTCGCCGTGATCAGCGGTCGGGGGCTGAGCGATGTCGCCGGCATGGTCGGTCTGCCCGACTTGCATTACGGCGGTTCCACCGGATTGGAACTGGAACTGGCCGGAGTACGCCACCTTCCGGTCGAGACTCCAAAAAACCGCTTGATGCTGGAAGGGTTGATCGCCGCGCTCGAAGCGCGGCTGGCCAGCTATCCGGGCGCGTGGATGGAAAAAAAACCGTTCGGCTTTACCGTTCACTACCGCCAGGTCGCGACGGATCGCGCGGACGCGGTGCGGGCGGACACGCTGGCGTTGCTCGACCCTCACGCCGATGATTTGCAGGTTCTCGAAGGGCCGCTCTCCTTGGAAGTGGGGCCGGACCACGGGCGGAACAAGGGTACGGCATTGCGCGCCATCCACGCTCACGGCGGCGCGGAGCCAGCGACGGTGCTCTATGCCGGCGATTCCGCCAACGATGCGCCGGCGCTGGCGGTCGCCGCCGAACTGGGCGGCATCGCGCTCGGCATCGGGCCGGAGCCGCCGGCGGAAGCGACCGCGCGCTTGCCCGATCCCGCCGCCCTGATCGCACTGTTGACGGCCTTGGCCGCCGACTTGGCCGCGATCCCTTCCGATGTTCCGACGCCTCCGTCCCCGTGAAGGTTGCTTTGACTGAAACGCGCTCGATAACTTCAAGCATTGAGGAGACTGGCATGAGCCGCAACCGCAACCGTTGGCCCGGTGTCGAAGACCCCCTCTGGTACAAGGACGCCATCGTCTATCAACTGCATGTCAAGGCGTTCGGCGACAGCAGCCAGGACGGCGTGGGCGATTTCCGGGGTTTGATCCAGCGGCTCGACTATCTCCAGGACTTGGGCGTGGATACCCTGTGGCTGATGCCGTTCTACCCGTCGCCGCTGCGCGATGACGGCTACGACATCCGCGATTATCAGGACATCCATCCCGATTACGGCACGCTGGCCGATTTCCGGGCGTTCGTCAACGGGGCCCACGCGCGGGGCTTGAAGGTCATCACCGAACTGGTCATCAACCACACCTCCGACCAACATCCGTGGTTTCAGGCCGCGCGCCGCGCGCCGCCCGGTTCCCGCGAGCGGTCGTTCTACGTCTGGAACGACGACGACAAGAAATTCCCGGAAACCCGGATCATCTTCACCGATACCGAGACCTCCAACTGGTTCTGGGATCCGGTGGCGCAACAGTATTACTGGCACCGCTTCTTTTCGCACCAGCCGGATTTGAACCACAACAACCCGGCGGTGGTGAAGGCGGTCATCAAGATCATGCGCTTCTGGCTCGACCTCGGCGTCGATGGCCTGCGGCTGGACGCCATCCCTTATCTTTGCGTGCGCGAAGGCACCCTCAACGAAAACCTGCCCGAAACCCACACCGTCATCAAACAGATGCGGGCGGTGGTGGAACAGCATTACCGCAGCCGGCTGTTTCTGGCCGAGGCCAACCAGTGGCCGGAGGACGTGCGCGATTATTTCGGCGACGGCGACGAATGCCACATGGCCTACCATTTCCCGCTGATGCCGCGCATGTACATGGCCATCGCCCAGGAAGACCGTCACCCCATCGTCGAGATCCTCGAACAGACCCCGGACATTCCCGACAACTGCCAGTGGGCGGTGTTCCTGCGCAACCACGACGAGCTGACCCTGGAGATGGTCACCGACCGCGAGCGGGACTACATGTACCGCACCTACGCCGCCGATCCGAGGATGCGGGTCAACGTCGGCATCCGCCGCCGGCTGGCCCCGCTGATGGACAACGATTCCAGCAAGATCAAGCTGATGAACAGCTTGCTGCTGTCGATGCCCGGCACCCCGATCATCTATTACGGCGACGAGATCGGCATGGGCGACAACATCTATCTGGGCGACCGCAACGGGGTGCGCACGCCGATGCAGTGGAGCCCCGACCGCAACGCCGGTTTCTCCAAGGCCGACCCGCAGCGCTTGTATCTGCCGCCGATCATGGACCCGATCTACGGCTACGAGGCGGTCAACGTCGAGGCGCAACAGCGCGAGCCGGCCTCGCTGTTGAACTGGATGAAGCGGCTGATCGCCGTGCGCCGCTCCAGCCAAGCGTTCGGGCGCGGCCACCTGGACATGCTGTTGCCGGGCAACCGCAAGATTCTGGCTTATATCCGCGAGTACGACGGCGAAATCGTGCTGTGCGTGGCCAATCTGTCCCGCTCCGCCCAGCCGGTGGAACTCGACCTGCGCCGCTTCAAGGGATTGGTGCCGGTGGAAATGCTGGGGCAAACCGCCTTTCCACCGATCAACGACGCCCCGTATCTGCTGACCTTGCACCGCTACGGTTTTTATTGGTTCCGCTTGAGCCAGACCGCGCCACCGGCCTGGCACGAAGACAAGCGGCCGGGGCTGGAGTTGCCGGTACTGGTGCTGTTCCAGAGTTGGAGCAGCTTCTTTCCCGATCGGGTCGAGCCGAGGCGCCGCGAGATGGCGAGCGACCTGCACGAGCGGCTGGTCGGGCAGATTTTGCCGGCGTTTCTGCCCACCCAGCGCTGGTTTGCCGGCAAGGGCGGGCGGATCGAAAAGGTGGAGTTCGAGCGCCACGACATCTGGCCCGACCGGAATGAATGGTTGTTGGCGCGAATTCGGGTCTGGCTGGAGGGCCGGGAAGAATCCCAGGACTACGGGTTGCCGTTGGCGCTGGCCTGGGGGGACGACAGCGAGGAGAAAATACGGCCGTTATTGCCTTACGCGCTGGCCAAGGTCCGGGTCCGGGCGCGGATGGGTTTGCTGTACGACGCCTTCGCCAACGAACAGTTCTGCCAGATGCTGGTCGGGCTGATGGCGAGCGGCGCGCGGATTCCGATGGGTCAGGGCCGGTTGCGCTTTTCCGCCACCCGGGTTCTGGCCGAACTGGCCGGTGAAGCGCCTGAAACGTTGCCGGCCAAGCGGCTGGCGCTAGACAGCAGCAACACCAGCATCGCCATCGGCGACCGCTTGTTGATGAAAGGCTATCGCCGGGTCCAGTTCGGGATCAATCCCGAACTGGAAATGGGCCGGTTTCTGACCGACATCGGGTTTCCGAACATCGCCCCATTGGCGGGCGCGCTCGAATATGAAGGAGATAACGGCGACCGGACCACGCTGATCCAGTTGCAGGGCTTCGTCGCCAATCAGGGCGATGCTTGGGCTTACACCCAAGATTATCTGAAGCGCTTTCTGGACGATTGTTTGCAACAGCCGGAGACGGTCCGGCAAGCCGGTGAAGAGGTGCACGCGCTGTATCGGATCTTTGCGACCACGCTGGGCAAGCGCACCGGCGAATTGCACCGGGCCTTGGCCCAAACCACCGGCGATGTGGCGTTCGACCCCGAACCCATCACCACCGACGATCTGGCCGACTGGTTGAGCCGGATACGCGGCGAAGCTGTCGCGACCTTCGAACGCTTGGCGCAAGGCCGTGCAGCGCTGCCGGAACCGGCGCGCGTGCTGGCCGGACGCGTGCTGGAGATGCGCGGCGCCCTGCTGGGATGCCTGGAAAGGACCGGCCGAGCCGATCCAGAAGCGGTGAAAATCCGCTATCACGGCGACTACCATTTGGCGCAAGTGTTGGTCGCCAAGGATGATGTCATCATCATCGACTTCGAAGGCGAGCCGTCGCGGACGCTGGAGGAGCGGCGCGGCAAGCATTCGCCGCTGCGCGATGTGGTCGGGATGTTGCGTTCCTTCAATTACGCCGCGCACGCCGCGCTGCGGCCGTTCGCCACCGATTCGCCAGCGCTGGCGCCGTATCTTGAGGACTGGCAGCGGCAGACGCGGGCCGCCTTTCTGAACGGTTATGCCGAAGCCACCCGCGACAGCGCCGGGTTTAACATCGATTCCGCTCAAGCAGCCATGTTGTTGAAGGCGTTCGGTCTGGAAAAAGCGTGTTACGAGTTGCGCTACGAGCTGGACAACCGCCCGGACTGGGTGGAAATTCCGCTCGGAGGATTGTGCGAGCTGTTGCCGTCGGCGGCGAAAGAGCCAGCGGAATGATCGGGAAGAGCGCGCGTCGATGCCGCTGACCGCTCGCCAACGATCCCGGCTCTTCTCGCAACTGGCGACGCTGGAGCATTCTGGGATTGCTCCGGCGCAAGCATTCGCCACGATCGGGGGCGATTTGCCGCCCGACGCCCGATGCGCCTTGGCGCAGACCGCCGCCGCGCTCGCCAAGGGCGCGGATTTGGCGAGCGCGGGCCAAGATAGCGGGGTGCTGCTGCCGTGGGAAGTCCGGCTGGTAAGGGCAGCGGCCACGGGCGGACGGCTGGAATCTTTATACCGGCGCTTGAACGGACACTACACCGGTCGCGCCAAACTGTTCGATCGCCTGAAGTCGCGGTTGCTGTTGCCCTTTCTGATTCTGGTGCTGGCGACCTTCGTGGCCCCTTTCCCGGCGCTGTTCCAGGGCGCTATCGGGCTGGGCGGCTATCTGTTGCGGGCGCTCGGCCCGCCGCTGTTGCTGTACGGTGGGCTGCGTTTGCTGCTGTTCGTCTACCGCCGGCAACAGCTTCGCGAAACCGGCGCGGCCTGGGCGAGATTCCTGGCAGCGATTCCCGTGCTCGGTGGCTTGCTGGCGCGACAACAGCGGCGCGATGGGGTGTTCGGCCTGCTGCTGTTGCTGGAATCCGGGGTGCCGGTGTTGGAAGCGCTGCCCCTGGCCGGAAAGAGCGTGGCCGATCCGTTGCTGCGCGCCCGTTTCGCGGGCGCGGCGGCGGCGTTGGCCGACGGTCGTTCGGCGCTGGCCGAGACCTTGCAGCGTTACGGTGTGGTGGACGATCCCGGAGCGGTGGCGCTGTTCGCCAGCGGCGAAGCGGCGGGGCGGCTCGATCGGGTCATCGCCCACCAACTCCGCCAGTGGGACGCCCAATTGGAGCGGCAATGGGATACGCTGGCCGAATGGCTGCCCCGTCTGTTTTATGTGGGCGTGACGCTCTTCATGGCGGTGAATATCGTGGGCGGTTATCGGGGGCTGCCCGTTCCAGATTGACGGCGTTGGGAGAAAGAACCATGACGACATTCCATGACCTGCGAAGCCGGCGGCGGGACTTGCTGGACGATTTGGGTGAACTGGAGGATGCCTTTGCGGAAGTGACCGCCGCGCTCGACGAACCGTCGAACGACGATGAGGACGCCCGCGCCGAGCAACGCCGACATCGGGCTTGGCTGGAGCGCCAGCGGGCCGGCTTGCTGGTGGTGTTGAGCGAAACGGAGCGGGCGCTGCTGGAATTCGGCGCGGACGGTTGGGACGATCCGTGATCTCAGAGCAAGCCCCGCAGCCGTTCTTCTTCCTGCGCTTCTCGTTCCTGCTGCTGCAAGGCCCACATCTGGGTGTACAGCCCGTTCTGTTGCAACAGCTCGCGGTGCGTGCCCTGTTCCCGTACCCGGCCATGATCGAGCACCAGAATCTGGTCGGCATCGACGATGGTGGACAAGCGGTGCGCGATCACCAGGGTCGTGTGTTCGGCCGCCACCGCCCGTAAAGCCTGCAAGATAGCCTGCTCGGAATTGCTGTCCAGCGCCGAGGTCGCCTCGTCGAAAATCAGGATGCGCGGCCGTTTGAGAATCGCCCGCGCGATGGCCACCCGCTGCTTCTCGCCGCCCGACAGTTTCAGCCCGCGCTCGCCGACCAGCGTGTCGTAACCCGCCGGCAGCGCCTTGATGAAATCGTGCAGTTGCGCCATCCGGGCCGCCGCGGCGATCTCCTCGCGACTGGCGTCGGGCCGGGCGTAGGCGAGGTTGTAATACAGCGTGTCGTTGAACAGCACCGTATCTTGCGGCACGATGCCGATGGCGGCGCGCAAGCTGTGCTGGGTCACGGCGCGGATGTCCTGGCCGTCGATCAGCACGCGGCCGTCGCTCACGTCGTAAAACCGGAACAACAGCCGCGCCAGCGTCGATTTGCCGGCTCCGCTGGCCCCGACCACCGCCAGCTTGCGACCGGGCGGCACGGTGAAGCTGACCTCGAACAGGATTTGCCGGTCGGGCTGATAGGCGAAATTGACGTTCTCGAAGCGTAATTCGCCGCGCGTGACCGCCAGTTCGGTGGCGTCGGGAGCATCGCGGATTTCCGGGGTTCGTTCGAACAAGCGGACCAAATCGTCCATATCGACCAGCGCGTACTTGATCTGACGGTAGACGATGCCGAGAAAATTCAACGGGATGAACAGTTGCAGCAACAGGGCGTTGACCAGCACCAGATCGCCTAGCGTCATCCGGCCATCGGCCACCTGACTGGCGGCAAACAGCATGATCAAGGTCGCGCCGACGGCGATGATCGCGCCCTGCCCGAAATTCAGCACCGACATCGAGGTCTGGCTCAATACGGCGCTGTTTTCCCATTGGGTCAGCGTCGTATCGCAACGTTGCAACTCCCAGCGTTCGTTGCCGAAATATTTGACGGTTTCGTAATTGATCAGGCTGTCCAGGGCCTCGTTGCCGGCCTGCGATTCCAAGCGATTCATGGCGTGGCGATGCTCCATCCGCCAGTTGGTGATCGCCAGGGTGAAGGCGACGTAAGCGGCGACGCTGCCGAAGATGACCAGCGTGAACACGGTCGGGTAACGGCCCAGCAGCAGCGCCGCCGCCAGCAGAAATTCCACCACCACCGGCAAGATGCTGAATGCCAGATAATTCAGCAGCGTGCTCAGGCTGCGCGCGCCCCGTTCCAGGTCGCGGCTGATCGCGCCGGTTTTACGTTCCAGGTGAAAACGCAGCGACAGCGCGTGCAGGTGCTCCAGAGTGCGCAAAGTCAAGCGGCGCATGGCGCGATAGCGGACCCGCGTGAATAGCACATCACGCAGTTCGCTGAACAGGGCGTTACCCATTTTCAGCGCGCCGTAAGCCAGCAGCAGGGAAAACGGCAGCATGACCACGGCCTGATGCTGGGGGTCCAGGCTGTCAACGATTTGCTTGAGGGTCAGCGGCACGCCGATGTTGGCGATCTTGGCGACGATCAACGCGCCGAGAGCGAGCAGCACCCGACCGCGATACTCCCAAAGATACGGCAGCAGCGCCCGAAGATTGGTCCAGTCTCGGCGTCGTGAATTGGAAGGCGGCGATTCGGTGGGGCGAAGCTCGGGACGCATGGCGGGTTGCCTTAAAAACGGAAGGCCACCCGACGGATGGCCTTCGCGGCGCAACGCCTGAAAGGCGCTGGCTATTTGGCGGGGGTCGGCGCGGGCTGGATAAAAGCCGGGGGCGCCGCCTTGGGAACCTCGACGGGCGGCGGCGAGACAGCCGAGGCAGGCTCTTTCCGCACCGTTTCGGCACTTGAGGCGGCGCTGGCCGCCGCTGTTGGTTTAGCGCTTGGCGCAGGCTGAACGAAGGCCGGCGGAACCGCTTTGGGTACTTGAACCGGAGGTGCTGGAATGGCCGTTGCCGGGGTTGCCGGAACCGGTTTGGCGGCTGGGGCGGCGGTTGCCGGAGCCGGCGCGGAGACAGTGGCGGACTGGATCTGGCGCGGCGGGGTAGCGTTGGGTACCGCTATCGGCGGTGCCGGAATCGCCGGTGCGGTGCTCGTCGGCGCCGCTGCGGCGGCCGGCGCGGGTGCGCCGGCCGGTGCGGAAGGGGCTGCTCCAGTCTTGAGACCCGCCTTCTCCAGCATATAAATGACCGCATCTTTGAGGTTGGCCTCGGTCAACGAGGGGTCGCCACCCTTGGCGGGCATGGCCCGGATACCGCTGACGCTGTGGGAAACCAAGGTATCCAAGCCTTGCGCCAGACGAGGCTCCCACTGGTCTTTGGAATCGACCTTGGGGGCGCCCAGCGTGCCGGTGGCATGGCAGGCGGCGCAGACTTTGTTATAAACCTGATCGGCGGAGAGCTGTACCGCAATAGCCGGCTTGGGCCGCTCGAAGGAAACCCGCGCCACCGGCTTGATCCGTTCGAGGATAGCGGCCTGCTTGCGCGAGTTATCATCCGGCGCAACGTTACCGACGACGCTAATGAGGGCGGCGGCCATGAACAGCACGACCGCCAACAACACCAATCCTGAAATCAAGGTAACGGTCGTGGTCATTACGGACTTATCGGCTTGCTGGCTCACATTTTCACCTCATTAGAATGCGTTTATCCGACCCGAGCATCCCCGGCGCGCGGCGGCCCTACGTCTGGCTCGCTCGCTGGCTCGCTCCATCATGCGAGCCCGTGCGGATGCGCCGTTGGGGGGAATTTGGGGTCAGTTTGTTATGTTGTGGTTTGAATAAGGCTAAACATGCTAATTATAACGGTATTTGGTTCGGGCTGGAAACCAATATCCCGAGCCTCGGCCGGCGGTCGGGCCGCGAACGCGCTCTGGCCATGCGACCCGGCCGGCGCGTGAGTGACCCGGCGCCAGACTGGACGCGCCCTGATAATCCGAGTATCTTAATCGCCCTTTCCCCCTGCGCCCGTAGCTCAGTTGGATAGAGCGTCGGCCTCCGGAGCCGAAGGTCGTGAGTTCAAGTCTCGCCGGGCGCGCCAATCTCCTCCTAAAGTGTTCCCACACCAGCTTTCATCGTCGATCCCCTCTGCGCGCGAAGCCGCGCTGGTTGCGTTCGGCCCCGGTTGTAACCAACTTTATTAGTTTGCCGCCAGGGTCCGCGAACGGGAACACTGATCCCCTGAGGGTGCCTAAGCGGATGGCGAGCGTTCCGGTCGCGCCCAACAAAAACCCCTCACCCGCGAAGGCGTGAGGGGCGGTCGTTGGTCAATGACCGGGAAATGCTTGATGGCTTAAGGTGCGGCGGGCGTCTCGTCAGTGCTCGGGCGACGGTTCCGTTCCGCCATGAACTCATCGAACTCGGACCGATCCCGCGCGCGGCGGAGCCGTTCCAGAAATTCCATGAACTCGCGCTGGTCTTCCTCAAGCCGGCGCAAGGTTTCCTTGCGATAGTCGTCGAACGCCGAGTTGCCGGTCGATTCGGAACGGCGCGGGGAGCAGCAACCCTTGCCCATGGTGTTGAAAAAAATCCGAAAACCGCGATGGTGCGAGTTGTCGGCGCGATCGGAATGACAGCATCTCATTTTTCCGCTCCAGAATAGGTAGGCCAGCATGGCCAGACCGAAAGGCCACCAGATCATGAAACCCAGAACGATCAAGCCGATCCAAACCGCTTTGTCCATCCCGTTGGGTTTCGCTTCGAGAGAATCGGGTTTCGCCGCAAGAATCATGGCCCCTCCAAGTTAATGTTAATCACATTAACAATCGTAGGCGCGACAACGGGCGCTGTCAAGCCCATCTGTTGTTTTTTTAAGGCTTGGGCGGAATGGGATCGCCGCCGCCGAAACCCAAGCCCCGCACGTAGACCAGAATGCCCGCTTCCAGTAGATCTTCGGGCGACATGGCCGGCCGTTGCGGCGATCCTTCGCCGGCATTCAAAAAGAGCGAGGCGATGCCGTGGCATAAAGACCAGATGTGCAAAGCCACCATGCGGGCGGGTGGGCGCTGGTCCTTGGGTCGGTTGGCGCAGAGGCTTACTGCCGCGAGGCGCAGCAAGGCCAGCGCCCGTTCGCTGGTTTGGGCCAGTTCGCTGTCGGCTTCGGGTTGCGGGCAGGCCTCGAACATCGCCGCATAGTAGGCCGGCTGCTGGCGGGCGAAAGCCAGATACGCCCGCCCGCAGTTGATGAGGGCGCGCAGCGGTTCCGGCCGACCCTCGTCCCAGGCCTGGACCAACTCGGCCTCGAACTGCTGGAAGCCGCGCAGCGCCATCTCGACCAACAACGCGTTGCGGTCGCGAAAATGCCGGTAAGGCGCAGCCGGGCTGACGCCGACCGCGCGGGCGACCTCGGCGAAGGTAAAGCCGGCGGGGCCGCGTTCGGCGATCAAATCCAGCGCGGCTTGCAGCAGCGCTTCACGCAAATTACCGTGGTGGTAGCGGTCGCGTCCGGTTCCAGAACTATTCTTGTACCACATCATGTCAAAGGGGCTGAGAGGTTCGCTGCTGGCCGCGCTCGCGCTTTTGGCGTGAGATGCGACCCGACCCGCTGGATTCTAGCAAGTTGGCGGGCCAGCGGGTTGGTTGGCGCGCGGCTTTACCGGTAAATCACCATCAAGGAGATGCTCGACTGGCCCGTATCATTGTCGTTGGTTCGATCGCGCGCGATGAAGTCATTCGGCTGAGCGAGCCGTTGCGTGGCGGCGCGCATTTGAACGGGATGACGGCGCCAGCGCGCCTCGGTGGCGGCGGCGCGAACACCGCAGTGGCGTTGGCGGCGGCCGGCCACCAAGTGATCTTGTTGGCCGCCGTCGGTCGGGATACGGCCGGTGATGGCTTGCTGGCCGATCTGGCCGCTGCCGGGGTGGCTACCGCTTCGATCTCACGCCTCGCTCGGCCGACCACACATTCATGGCTGCTGCTTGATCCGACCGGCGAACGGACGGTCATCAACGTCGCTCGCTGCGAGGAAGATGCGCCGCCGTCGCGGTTGCTGGATTTGCCCGCCGATGCGGTTTACGTGCGCAGTCGCCGCCGCGATCTGGCCCCGCTGCTGGCGGCGAAGGCGGCTGATGCCCTGGTCGTCGCCCACGCCCCGCCCATCGAACCGGGCGCGCGTCCGGCGCATGTGGTGGTCGCCTCGCGGTCCGATTTGGAGCCGGGCGCCCTGCGTTTCCCGCAAGTCTTGGGGAACACGATTTCCGATGGTTTGGCGCGTTGGACCGTCATTACCGACGGCGCGGCCGGCGCCCGCGCTTTTGGGGGCGGCGAGACGCTTGCGGTGAGCGCACCAACCATCCGGCCGGTCGATACCACCGGTGCGGGCGATGCCTTCGCCGCGGGTTTGCTTCACGCTTTGGTGCAAGGTCGGCCGATGGCGGAAGCGCTCACCGTCGCGGTTCGCTTTGGAACCGAAGCGACCTTATGGCCGACATCGGGGTTACCGGTGGAGGCCGTCCATCGTTTGTTGCGGGAGGTTTGACATGAAAACTCGCCGTCTTGGCCGACAAGGGCCTGAGGTTTCCGCCATCGGCTTGGGTTGCATGGGCATGAGCGAATTCTATGGCGCCCGCGATGATGCCGAGTCCGTCGCCACCGTCCACCGCGCCCTGGAACTGGGCATCACGTTGCTTGATACCGCCGATATCTACGGTCCTTACCTGAATGAAGAACTGGTTGGACGGGCCATTCGCGACCGCCGCGAGCGGGTGTTTCTGGCAACCAAGTTCGGCATCGTGCGCGACCCCAACGACCCGACCAAGCGCGGCATCAATGGTCGGCCAGATTATGTGCGATCCTCCTGCGAAGGCAGCTTGCGACGATTGGGCGTGGAAACCATCGATTTGTACTACCAGCATCGGGTCGATCCCGCCACGCCGATTGAAGAAACCGTCGGCGCGATGGCCGACTTGGTGACAGCGGGCAAGGTGCGTTATCTGGGCTTGTCGGAAGCCTCGGCCAAGACGCTTGAGCGGGCCTGCGCGGTACATCCGATCACCGCCTTGCAGACCGAATACTCGCTGTGGACCCGTGACCCGGAGGCCGATATTTTGGCCGCTTGCCGTCGTTTGGGCGTGGGTTTTGTCGCGTATAGCCCGCTGGGGCGCGGCTTTCTGACCGGCGCGATCCAGCGGCCGGATGATTTTGCCAAAGATGATTACCGGCGATCCAATCCCCGTTTTCAGGGCGACAACTTCGTCAAGAATCTCGGTTTGGTCGATAAGATCAGGGCGCTGGCGAAGAAAAAGGACTGTCATCCCTCGCAACTGGCGCTGGCTTGGGTGCTGGCGCAAGGTGATGACATCATTCCCATTCCTGGCACTAAGCGGCGGCGCTATCTGGAAGAAAACGTCGCGGCGGTCGATATCACCTTGACTGATGCGGAATTGGCCGAAATCGATGCCGTTTTTCCACCCGACGCGGCGGCGGGTCTGCGTTATCCTGAAGAAATGATGCGGTTAGCGAATCGATAAGCCATGCTTTTACCACAAGCCGGGAATCCCGTAAGCGTCGAATATCGTTTCGTTGCTGAGCGGGATTAGGTGTTCCATTGGTGGCGGGTAATGAGTATTCAGAGCCTATCCCAATATTAACTAATTGATATATTTATAAAAGAATCATATCATTAGCTTGTAAAATGAGGGTTTGAATTAAAACGGGTGAAACCTCGAAATGACGGCAGAGAAAAGATACCCCAGTGATCTGACGGATGAAGAATGGACGGTTGTGGAAGACTGCCTTTATCAAGAAGAAGAGATGGGGGCGGGCCGCCCGCAGGAAGTGGATTTGAGACGGGTGTGGGATGCAATTTTTGGTAGTGGCTCACTGAGGGGAGTATAGGTTAGGCTAGGGCGATGAACTGTTATCACTGTGGTAGCGAGCGAACACGCAAGCACGGCAAAACGAGGAACGGCAAGCAGCCTTACCAATGCGGCGGGGGCTGTCTCTTATACACATCTTACGCCGCCGACGAGCGAGCCAGTGTAGATTCTCGTGGTCGCCGAGATCTTAGAAAAAA
>DPWB01000346.1:925-5340 GCA_003527885.1 Candidatus Competibacteraceae bacterium | reverse complement strand
GCTCCGGCTCCCGCTTGAACTGGCTGATTTCGACGTTGCCCTCGGGGAAGTGGGCCACGATGCGCAGCTCGCCGCCCATCGCTTCGACGAAGCGGCGCAAGGTGCTCACGTACATGTCGGTCTGGCCTTCCATCTTGGAGACGGCGACCTGGTTGATGCCGAGCGAGGCCGCGACCTGCTGTTGGGTCAGTTCCAGCGCCTTGCGCAACTCCTGCAGCGGCATTTCGGCCAGGAGTTGCCGGTAGAGCGCGTCGGACCGCGCCCGCGACTCCGGCGACATCTGGGCCACCAGCCCGGAAAATTTCTTAGCCATCGAGTAGACCCTCTTTTTTCAGCGTCTCCAAATGCTCGTCGTACAGGCGATCCGCCACCGGGACGCGCTCGTCGTACCAGCGCGGGTTGCCGGTCTTGTCCCCGCCTAGCAGCAGGATGGCGCTGCGACGCGGGTCGAAGGCGTACAAAACCCGATAGGGGCGACCGGCGTGCTGGATTCGCAGCTCGCGCAGGTGGGCGTGTTTCGAGGCGGTGATCCCGCTGCTGTGCGGATACCGCAGGTTGGGGCCGAACTCGCCGAGCAGTTCGACGCTGGCCTTGACCGATTCCTGTTCCGGTTCGGTCAGGGAGGTCCACCAGCCGCCAAATTCGTCGGTGAATTCGATGTCCCATTTCATGGTTGCATGATAGCTTGTCAGTTATAAAACCTTCAAGTTATGCCCGGTGAGATCCGGCCAGCACGTCGTCCAGAAACCGGCCGAACCGCTCGCGCCGGCTCCAGCGGGGGTGTCGGAACAGGTGGGCCAGCGGGCGGGCGGCGGCGGGAAGATCGGGGGCGGCGTCAGGCATGGGGGACTCCTCGCGGTGGGGCAAGGTTCCACCGTACCCCCGAACGCGGCCGGGGCCAGGGACCGCCGTTCGCGGTCCGCAGTCCGCTTCTTATATCATCTTATTTCGAGGGGAATTGACCCCGCCGCCCCGGTCCATTTTGGGGTCAAGGCGCGCGGATCGACCGGCACGCTGGCCGCCATGTCCGGTTTTGACCGAGGTCCGTCCGCCGCAAGGCACGATGCGCTACACTGGAGGGTAACGAACCCGTTCGCCGCCGGCGCGCCGGTCGGGAGAAGAAGCGGTATGCAGCAACCCGACCGAGAGGCGTTCGAAACGCTCGACGCGATCGAGCGGCCGGGCGCGCGCTTCGAGGTGCTGCACTACCCGGCCTTGCGCGGCTCGGCCGACCTGGCGGTGGCCGAGAAAATCTTCCCGCTCAACCAGGCCCGCATCCGGCTGAAGAGGGTGCGGGTCACGCTCGACAAAAGCGAGGTGCCGATCGAGCCGGGGGCGCTGTACTTCATGAAAGGCCATCTGCGGCTGGAGTCCGGCCTGGCCGGGGGGCTCGCCAAGAGCCTGCCGCGCACGTTCGCCACCGGGGAGACCCTGTTTCAATCCAAGATCGGCGGGACGGGCGAGGTCTACCTGGAGCCCGGCTTCGGCCATCGCGCGCTGTTCGACCTCGAGCGCGACGCGCGGGTGTCAGACAAAGGCGCGTTCTGTTGCGCCTCGGCCGGCGTCGCGGCCAGCGCCCGGCTGCAAAAGAACCTCTCCGGCGCGCTGTCAGGCGGCGAGGGGTTTTTCCAGACGGCGGCGGAGGGCAGCGGCGCGCTGGTGCTCAAATCGCCGGTGCCGGCGGCCGAGTTGCTGGCCTACGAGCTGGCGGCGGGGGAAAAGCTCTCGGTGGACGGGAACTTCGCCTTCGTCCGCTCCGGCGGCGTGCAGTTCCACGCCGAGCAATCCGCCAAGAGCCTGTTGCAGACCGTCACCAGCGGCGAGCTGCTGCTGCAAACCTTCACCGGGCCGGGGACGGTGTGGGTCGCGCCCACGCAAGGGGCCTACGAGCGCATCGCCCGCGCGGGCGGGGGAACGCGCTTGGGCGAGGCCCCCGACGGGCGGGGGACGAAGACGGGGTAGGCCTCCGGCCGGCCTTCTCCCGCCGACCGGCAGGTCGGGGTCGCCGGTCGCCGCCGGGCGGATGTCCCGCGCCGCCGCTCGCCGCAGTGTCCTTACCGGATTTCAAGCCGTCCAGACGGCCAGAACCGGACGGTTACCCAAGTTCGAGGAAGGCGTGATGAAGATCGAGGGTCTATGCGGATGCGTGGCGATCAGCGCCCCGTCGACTCCGTATCCCCTCGCGTAGGAGTGAAGCGAAGCGATCCGATCAGGGTTGCGCCGCATCGCCCGAAAAGACGAGAATGAAATGCAGCTTCAACGAGTGGGAGACCCGTATGCGCCATATATACGACTATCTAGTTTATATCGCTTTAGCGGCATTTTTTTTGCCTGGCTTATTGCAACGGATGCTGCCGGATAAAATCAAACACAATTCTTATCCGATTAGCGCCGCGTCGATTGTCGCGGGAGTGGTTTATCTGACCTACCCCACAACCCCTGCTCGCGGCGCGCCGGGCTCCATCGGCGATTACGCCCAAATGGCGGTCGACTGGATGGATTTTTGGATTCCGCTCGCCGTCCGCCTCGGGGTGGGGCTGGCCGCGCTAGCGCTGGCCTACAAGCTGTATGATGACAGGTGGGCGTGAGGTTGGATCGGCCGCGGCCCTCTCCGCCCGTCGCGAGCCCGAAGCGCTTCGCCGGGGCGGTTATCGTGCGGGACCCCGCGCGGGGACGGGACGGCCCCAACCCGCCCGATCCAATGATGGACGGGCCGTTTTGAAAGCCAAATCAGCGTTTCGCCCCTTCGGCCGATGAAAAGCGAGCCCCAGTCTCAGTGGCGATTGGTGCCGGGCGCACGGATATAGGGCCACTCAATTTTTTCCAACTCTCCCACCAGCTTCTCGAAATTGGATGGGGCCGCAGTGGCCATCCGCGCTCGATCTTTCGCCGATCGGCTCTCGACGGTCCCCGGAGCTAATGTGCACGTCACGATGAGACGGCCCGCGGACCGCCCCTATACCCGTTTGCGAAATGCCCCCCGTGGCGCCCTGCGGCGTTTCGGTTGGCCCATAACAACTTCCGGATTCTGTATGGATTTGGGATGGCCCACCGCGGGTCGCGCACGGCGGGCAGGTGGCGGCGAGCGTGGCTTTTTTCGATCCGCCCGATGACCCTTTCGTGCAACTTTGGACAGGGGTCACCTGGCATCTAACGTCTTCCAACGCCTTTCTTCTGGCCCCCAATAAGGCGTGTGCTTTCGCCTCGATCTTTGATGAACCCGCGCCCTCGTGGTTGCCGTCAGCCAACAGTTTTTCCTCGGGCCGTTCGGAGACTTTGTCCCTGCAACTCTCGTCGTTCACCAATAAATCCTTGAGGTTTTTTCGAGTTAAACCTTTGAAAGATTTCGGTGGACAGGCCACGTTTCCATCGGCCTCAAATTCGGTCAACTACGCTCATGAAGCATCTGGCGCCGCGCCCGCCGCGCCAGTCCATTCTATCTGCCGTTCCTCTCCCGCCAAAGGCAAGTTATTGCAAATTCCCTCCGCGTGCTCCGCTGGGGCTATCGGCGTCTTTCGATCGTCACCCGCGATGGTGAGCGCCGGGATGACCACCGGGGGAAGGCCTGTAAAATAGTTTTTGACAGACGTGGACAGTTCGCCTTGGGGCACGTCGCGAACCCGACATCGGAAAGGGAGCCCTTGAAGCAAGCTTCGCCGCGGTTTCCCGCGCTCTCACCCTCCGCCTTCAAGAACGGCCCTGATCGAGGTAGTAGACCGTTCGCGAGGATTCGGGATTTTAGAGCGCGCCGATACCGCCGGCTCTCAAGTCGGCGGCGCGGGGCGCGGCCCCGAAACCCACCTGGGCAACCGGGCTCACTCCCGATATTTACGTGTTACGTAATACGTTTTTTTACGCATCTTATGAGTTAAAATTCAAGATTATTCTCATAATCATGAATCACGGAAACGCGGGTCCGGCCGGCGGGAAGCGCGCCCGACCGGGCCCGCGCGACCGCCGAGGGCGTCGCCCCGGGGACGCGGACCGCCGGGCGACCGGCCGATGTACATCCCTGTATTCATGGCCGGGGGCGACGTGCTAAAGTGCGGTTTTTCTCGCGCGGGGGATTTTCGATGCCGACGACCAAAGCGTTCAAAAACGGGAACTCGCAAGCGGTCCGGATTCCCGCCGAACTCGCGTTCGAGCGGACGGACATCGAGCTGGAAATCGAGCGGGTCGGGGCCGAGCTGCGGATCCGGCCCGCGCGCCGGTCTTTGGCCGGCGTGTTAAAGAAGTTCTCGCGATTCTCGGCGGAGGTCATGGCGGAAGGGCGCGGGGATCACGAGCAGGCCGAGCGCGAGGGCGAATGATGCCCCGGTACATGCTCGACACCAACATGTGCATCTATCTCATGAAAAACCAACCCGCTTCCGTCGCCCGGCGGTTCGACGAGTGCTATGTCTGTCTCTTATACA
>DPWB01000346.1:476-645 GCA_003527885.1 Candidatus Competibacteraceae bacterium | reverse complement strand
CGGTGACCTACGCCGAACTGGAGTGCGGGGTCTCGGCGGCCGACGACCCCGACAAGGAGCGGCGGCACTTGGCCGCTTTGGTGGAGGACATCCCGGTCGCGCCCTTCGACCGCGCGGCGGCCCGCGCTTACGGCCCGATCCGGCGAGCGACGCGCGAGAGCCGCCAGGA
>DPWB01000346.1:0-234 GCA_003527885.1 Candidatus Competibacteraceae bacterium | reverse complement strand
CGGCGCACGCGGTTTCGCTGGACGCGGTGCTGGTCACCAACAACCTGAAGGACTTCGCCAAATATCCCGGCCTCGAGACGGAAAACTGGGTCGAGCCGCCGTGAGGGGCCTGACACCCTCGATGGCCGCCAGGCCCTTGCCCGCTCCGGGTGCAAGCTACCTTCGGCCGAACGCCCCGGCTCAAGTTCGGCTGGATTTGGGAAACTCGGAGCCCTATAGCAAAACAAAATAATG
>DPWB01000393.1 GCA_003527885.1 Candidatus Competibacteraceae bacterium | reverse complement strand
CACGCCTTCAAGCTGTTGCACAAACCAGCTTGAAGGCCACGGTTCCCGCTCGCGCACTGCGCGAGCGGCTATCGCGCTAAAGGAGTTCACGCCATGCGTTATAAGCTCTTCGGCAACAGCGGCCTTCGAGTTTCGGAATTGTGCCTCGGGGCCATGACCTTCGGCGAGGAATGGGGCTGGGGTGCGTCCAAGGACGAAAGCCGCCGGCTGTTCGACGCCTTCGCCGAGGCGGGCGGCAACTTCATCGACACCGCCAACCATTACACCGACGGCACCAGCGAACGCTATGTCGGCGAATTCATCGCCGCCGAGCGCGAACGCTTCGTGCTCGCCACCAAGTACACCCTGAACGGCCGCCCGGACGATCCCAACGGTGGCGGCAACCACCGCAAGAGCATGATGCAGGCGATCAACGCCAGCCTGAAGCGGCTCGGCACCGATTACATCGACCTGTATTGGTTGCACGCCTGGGATTTCATGACCCCGGTCGATGAGGTGATGCGCGCTTTCGACGATCTGGTGCGCTCCGGCAAGGTGCTCTACATCGGCATTTCCGACGCGCCGGCCTGGATCGTGTCCCGCGCCAACACCCTGGCGGAGCTGCGCGGCTGGAGTCCCTTCGTCGGCCTGCAAATCCAGTACAGCCTGATCGAACGTACCCCCGAACGCGATCTGTTGCCGATGGCGCGGGCGCTGGATATCGCGGTAACCGCCTGGGGACCGCTGGGCGGGGGGCTACTCACCGGCAAATACAATCCCGACGCCGATAAAAGCGTCTCGGCGGACGCGCGCTACACCGTCAGCCCCTGGGGTCAGGAGTTGATGGGCGAGCGTAACCTCAACATCGCCGCCGCCGTGGTCGAGCTGGCCGAGGAAATCGGCCGAACCCCCGCGCAAGTCGCCATCAACTGGGTCCGCCAACAACGGCGCGGGGTCATCATTCCGATTCTCGGCGCGCGCACGCCCTCGCAGCTTCAGGACAATCTGGCGGCCCTGGACTTCAAGCTGAGCGACGAACAACTGCAACGCCTGGACGCGGCCAGCGCCATCGCGCCGGGCTTCCCGCATGACTTCCTGATGCGTGAAGGCGTCCGGCAGGTCATTTACGGCAACACTTTGCCGTCCATCGATAACCATCGCATCTGACAGCGGGCGCGAATCGCAGGAAATCACGGCCATGCCACTCGTCGTCCATTTCAAGAAACCCAGCGATTGGCGCGCCAGCGTCAATATCCATTATTGGGATACGACCCCCGCCATTCCGCCAACGGCGTGGCCGGGCGCGGCCATGACCGCCGAGGGCGACGACTGGTTCGGCTATGCGTTCGAGACCGCTGAAACGGCCAGCATCGTATTCAACGATGGCGCGGGACGGCAGACCGGCAACCTCCGCCGCGATCAGATGGGCTGGTATTACCGCAATAACACTTGGTATGACGCTAACCCCGAACGGCCGCTGGTGCCGGTCATCACGGTTGCGCCGCCCGCGCGGACTTACCTGACACCGCAACCGGTGGCCCTGCAGGGCAGCAACCGGACCGATATCATCCATTACACCACCGACGGCACGCCGCCGACCGCTGCTTCCCCGGTATATGCCGGCCCCATCGAAATCACCCGGCCGACGACGCTGATGGCCTTCGGCGTCAATTCGGCCGGCGATGTGGGGGGCATCAGCACTTTCCTCTACACCATCGACCCCAACGCCGATCTGGAGCGACCGACCATCAGCGCGAGCGTCGCCAGCGGAACCTACGCAAATCCCGTCACGGTCATTTTTACCGCGCGCGATAACCGGCCCGCGCCGGTGTCGGTTTATTACACCACCGATGGTTCAGCGCCGACGCCGGACTCGCCGGTTTACGCGCGTGGCGACGCCACCGCCGGACTGACGGGGAATGCGATAGCGGTCACGGCAACCGTCACCCTGCGCTTTCTGGTCATCGACGGCGCGGGCAACGAAACCCGGCAAAGCTTTTACTACCATATCGGTCCCGACAGCGCGCCGGGCGACTTCCGCGAGGAAACCATTTACTTCCTCATCACCACCCGCTTTTACGACGGCGATACCGCCAACAATTATTTCTGTCGCGACCGGATCAAGTTCAACGCCGCCACCGGCCAAGCCGAAGACCCCCACTGGCGCGGTGATTTCAGGGGTTTGATCCAGCAGCTCGACTACATCCGCGATCTCGGTTTCACCGCCATCTGGATCACCCCGCCCATCGAAAACCGCAGCGGCCTCGACTACCACGGCTATCACGGTTACGACTGGACCCGGATCGACCCCCGGCTGGAATCGCCGGACGCCACCTATCAAGACCTGCTCAACGCCGCTCACGCGCGCGGCATCAAGATCGTGCAGGACGTGGTGATCAACCATTCATCACAATACGGCATCCGCGATCAGGTCTGGGTCGATCACCTGCCGATCAAATATTACGTGCCGCGCGGCTCGCAACAGGGGCGGGTCAACAACGGTCCCTATCAGGGCAACCTCGGCGATTACCGCAACCCCAACCGCGAGGACAACGACAACCCGCTGGCCCCGGCGTGGTTTCGGGAGCGGCAAACATCCGACCCGACGGGAACGCAGCCGCTGGTCGATCCCCGCACCAGCGCCAGCGTGCCGAGTCCCGGCTACGACCCCAACCGCTTTTTCGGCGTGGACGCCAACACCTTGAATCCCGAGTGGTATCACCAGCAGGGCTTCATGGCCGGCGGGGACTGGGAAAGCGTGGCGATTCAGACCAAGCATCTGGCCGGTGACTGTCTCGATCTGGCGACCGAGCGGCAGAACGTGAAGGATTACCTGATCCACGCGATCAACCGCTATTTGGACATGGGGGTGGACGCGCTGCGCATCGATACCGTCAAGCATCTCGCACGCGAGAACCTGCTGGAGTACGTGAACGCTTGGAAAACCCACAAGCCGGGGCTGTTCGTGTTCGGCGAGAATCTGGTCAAGGGGACCGGTTGGGGCGATTTGGGCGGCGACAACGCCCCGAGCGATCTGCGGCCCTGGTGGTACACCCGGTTGGGCAACGACCGCCGCGACCCGAATTCCGGGGGCGATTCCGGTTTTTCGGTGCTGGATTTCTCGCTGTTTTCCACCTTCAGGGATAACGTCAGCCGAGGTAGTTACGGCGGTATCGGCGGCATTCTGGGCATGGATTGGGTGTACGGCGACGCCACTCAGCTCGTGACTTTTTTGCAGAATCACGATGTCGGTCCCGATAACGATTTCCGCTTCCGGTTCCGGGGCGAGCAGTGGATGGCCGCCGCCGCGTATAACCTGCTTTGGACGATACGCGGCATTCCCTGCCTGTATTACGGCGAGGAAATCGAGTTCATGAAGGGCGCCCCGCAAGACATCATCGGCAACGACGACACGCTGGACAGCACCGGGCGCGCGTACTTCGGCGACCATCTGAGCGATGCCAACGTCGCCACCACCCAGGCGCATCCGCTGTATCAGCACATCCGGCGGCTGAACCAGATCCGCCGCGCGATTCCCGCGCTTCAGAAAGCGCCGATGAGCCAGGTCAACGAATGGGGCGGCGGCCTCAGTTTCGTCCGCGACTTCAATAACGGCGAGAGCTATACGGTGGTCGGGCTGGCCGTGGGTGGCGATCAGGCTATTACGGTGGGCAATGTCAGAAATGGCGTTTATACCGATGCCGTAACCGGCAACCAGATCACGGTATCCGGCGGGAGCATCTCCTTCCATGTCCGGGGAAATTCGGCTGGCATCTACGTTTTGAACGGATCGGGCAGAATCGGCGAGGGTGGGGTTTATTTGCGATAGGGGGATTGCCATGAGCCGATTCAGAAAATTTTGGTTTTGGTTGGGACAGTCCAGAAACCAGAAAACCCTTGCCTTCATCGGCAGCGGTCTCGCCATTATCGCGGGAGCCTGCTGGCAACTTTATCCACAGTTTTTGGGCGACCATCAATCCAAGAACAAAGATCATCTATCAGTAACGGCGACGCACGGTGGCGTTGCCGCGTCCGGTGACATCAATGCGAGCGTAATCCAGACGGGTCCGGGCAAAATTGAAATCAGGTATGGCGTCAGCGCAGAAGAGTTTCAAAAACTGTCGGCGGAGCTAGGCATCACGCAGAGCGCGCTCCAAAGTTTTTTCGATATCCTCGAACGAAAGCAGATCCCCAAACAGGACCTCGACAGTACGTTGCGGGAGATCGCCAAGCGCTATAAGGAACTTCAAGCCAAGCTGGACCGCTTTAACTCCGAAGACCCGGAAGTGAACACCCTCAAACGCCGATCCAAGGAAGCGCTGGAGGACGGACGTTTCGGGGATGCCGAAAAGTTTCTGAACCAGGCCAGCGAAAAGGATATCCGCGCCGCCAACGAACTCCAGGCCACCGCCAAGAAACGCTTGCTCTCGGCGGCGGCTTCCAAGGCGGCGAATGGTGAGTTAAAGGCCACCCAGTTGGCTTATGCGGATGCGGCCGCCTATTACCGTCAAGCGGCGGAATTAGTGCCCGCCGATGAAGAGGCGACCTTGGCGGTTTATGTGTTTTTCCAAGGAGGAAGCCTGGTGGCGAATGGCCAGCTTTCCGAAGCGCTGCCTCTAGTGGAACGCGCGCTGGCGCTTCGGGAAAAGGCTTTGGGGCCGGAACACCCGGAAGTGGCTCTAAACCTCATGGCACTGGCGCGGCTCTACTCCGGCGTCGAAAGCAAAATTGCCGAAAGCGAGCCACTTTATTTACGCGCCTTGGCGATCCAAGAGAAAACGCTGGAGCCGGATCATTCCGATACAGCCATCAACCTCACTAATTTGGGAGACCTGTACCGTAAACAGGGCCAGTATGCGAAGGCTGAACCGCTGCTCAGACGCGCTCTGGCGATCCGGGAAAAAACCACGGGACCGAGTATTTTTACGCTTCAAAGTCTCTTTACTCTGGCAAATCTGTATCACACTCAAGGCCGCTACCCTGAAGCCGAGGCACTCCTCACCCGCGCGCTGGCCGTCGGAGATCAAAGTGTTGGATCGGACCACTGGTTCACGGCGACAATCTCCACAGTTCTGGCAGATTTGTACCGCCTCCAAGGCCGCTACGCGGAAGCCGAACCGCTTTTCAAGCGCGTTTTGGTGATCAACGAGAAAAGCTTTGGCCCAAACCACGTGATTGTGGCGGAAAGTCTCGCCAATCTAGCAATGCTGTATCGCGATCAGGGCTATTACACCAAATCAGAATCGCTCTTAAAGCGCGCCTTGCCAATAGTGGAACAAGCCCTCGGACCGAATCATCGTGAAATCGCTCAAATACTTGACGGCTTAGCACTACTGTACAGCAAGCAGGACCGCTACGCGGAAGCCGAGCCGCTTTTCAAGCGCGCAATAGCGATCCAGGAGCAAGCGTTGGGACCAAACCATCCAGAGTTGGCCCAAACTCTTAACAACCTGGGGGATCTGTATCGCAAGCAAGGTCAGTACCTCAAGGCCGAATCACTGGAACAGCGCGCCCTGATGATCGGGGAAAAGGCGCTGGAACCCAATCACCCGGATGTAGCGATAATCCTCGTCAATCTAGGGGTGCTATATCGCGATCAGAAACGCTATGCCGAAGCCGAACCGCTCTTTCAGCGTGCTTTGACGGTCCAGGAAAAAGCCTTCGGGCCAGATCATTCTAAAGTGATAAGCATTCTGGAAGACTACGCCGCCCTGCTAGAAAAGATGAACCGCACCGCAGAGGCGCGTCCGCTAGGCGCTCGCGCGCAAGCGATTCGAGCCAAACAGGCGCAAGCAAGCTTTTGAGCCAAACAGGCAGATTTCCTTCCACCGAGTGCGCCCGTTATCGGGCAAGGCTCTAGGGAATGAGTGAGTTTAGCCGGATCTGGCGATGGGCCGGTCAGGTACGGCCGGGCGGTGCCGCCATCAGCACCTTGCTTACGGGGCTGCTTCAGAAATACGGAGTGCGGCAAAACTTTCCCTTGTGGCCACAGCGGAGACGAAGCGGGCGCTGCCGCGGGTCTCCGCTGTGGTATTGCCCGCAAGAGAGCCCGTCGTTTCACCGGCCAGCTCTCGCTCAGACATACCGCGGTTCCTGGAGCTTATACTGCGGCAACAGGTTGAACCGGCCAGGCGCCAACAAGGCGATCCGATCCGAAATCAACCGCAGGATGTAGTTGTGATCGTGCGCACGAATCGCCATGTCCGGCGAATAATAGATCGCGTGAGGCTCGCCACGCCACTTGAACCGGCGAATTTCTGGCGAATGGGTTTCAGTCATGGGATAGCCCTCAAAGATAGTGATGGCCATTAAAAATAAGCATCATTCATGCCATTCTATAAGGTACTTCGTGGGCCATTCCGTTCCCGCACGAGACTCGCTCGTTCTAAAAAAACGGGGGAACTGGCGGCGAAAAGGCGATGTTGGCGGCCCGAGAAAACCTCTGTCGAGGGTGGGTTAGGTCCCATGAAAACACCGGAACAGTCGGCTCGGCGCCTTCAGGGTGCGCCGGGAGGATGATCGGGAGGCCGTTTCCAACTCGGGTCAACTTGGACCGGCTCAATTTGCCAAGCGGGCTACAAAACCGCTTAATTCATGACCAGGGCGGCGGCTTGCTCGCGGGTGAAAAACTGCGTTCCTCTCACGAAACCCGCCATCACGGACGACAGGATCGCAGTGACGCGACCGCCGGCATCGCGTTCCGCCACCAACGCGGACGGCAAACCTTCCAGCAAGTGCATGGGCGCAGGCCGCCCATCGGCAAAGCACGCCCGATACACCGCGCCGGTCCGCGTATCCAGAAAGGCCGGCGCAAAGCCTTGCGACCGATTTCCGGCGCTGACGCCACCCGTACCCCGAAAGACACGGTTCTGCTGGCGCAGTACGTCGGCGGTCAAACCGACCGGTCTCATCCGTCTGGCTGCGCAGTGGGCGCTGGTGCGATGGCTCAAGGACTCAGTGTTCATTGCGGTCTCCGGTGCTGGAAAACTTGCCCTCGACGAGGCTTATGCAAGCAATACGCCAGAGAGGCCCTATCAGATGCGCTAACCGCGATATTAATTTGCAGCCGAAGGAAACCCCCAGCAAAGGATTTCCTCCGACAGGCCGGCAGGTTCACGGAGTCAACCGCCGCTCTCGCCCGACGCCAGCGCGCGGCGAGAGCGGGTTTGCATCAGCAGGATTTCAATAGTTGAATGGCCCACAGAGCCGCCCCTTGCGGGTCCTGTAGCACGCAAAACCGCCCGACCTCCGGGATATCCATGGGCGGGCGGAGCAGCTTGCCGCCCAAGGCCTCCACTTGGCCGGCGGTAGCGTCCACATCGTTCACGGTGACGTAGACCCCCCAGCAGGGCGGCATCCCCGCGCAATCGGGCGGCAGGGCCATGATGCCGCCGGCCTGTTCGCCACCGACCTTGATCAAGGTGTAATCGACGCCGGTGTTTGAATCGTCCTCGGTCGTCCAGCCAAACAACGCCCCGTAGAACTGTTTGGCCGACGCCACATCGGTGGTCATCAGTTCGTTCCAGCAAAAAGCGCCGTGTTGCAAGCGAACATCGTCCATCGTCATCACCTCGTGGTTGGAGAAATCGCCGATAAATCTCGAAAAGACCGTGACTCACCCTCGGGCGGCGCATCCCGGCTCGGCCAAAGCCGATGCACCACCCAGCGCGCCACCCCCAAAATCTCGAACTCTCGCAAGGGCGGAGTATCGCCGGCGGGGTGATGGTGACCCGTGGGTTCCAGCGCCAGCTTGCCGTCGGCGGCACGATCCAGACGGCGCAGCACGAATCCGCCCGCGCCGGCCACCAACACCACGCTACCCGCCAGCGGCGGCACGGCCCGGTCGATCACCACCAGATCGCCGTCGTGCAAGCCGGCCTCCCACAATGCGTTACCCCGGACACGGGCCAGGAAACTTGCCTCGGGATTGCGGATCAGATGAGCGTCCAGATCCAGCCAGCACTCCACCCCATCATCGACAGGGGCGGGAGCCTCGGTCGGCACTGGACCCGCCAGCAACGGCCAGCCGACAGCCGATTGCGGCGCGGCGGCATGATCGGAAACGGGCTGAGAAGGGCCTATCCGACCGACGGTCGGTTCAGGGGCGAGAGCCAGCATGGGCGTTACCTCCGAGGTGAGCGATAAGAGCGGATCAGGCCGACCACCACGCCGAAAATGTCCAGATTTTCGCCGGGTCGAATGATCGGATAACGCGGGTTGGCCGGCCGCAGGATGGCGGCGCCGTCCTCCACCGCCAACGTCTTGAGCGTCAGCTCGTTGTTCAGCACGGCCACGACCAGATCGCCGGGCCGGGCGGGAATATCCCGCTCCACCACCGCCAGGTCGCCTTCATAAATACCGGCTTCGATCATCGAGTCGCCGGTAATCGGAATCAGCGTGGTCCGAGAGGGATGGCGGACCAGCAAGCCATCGATGGAGCAGGCTTCGCCGCCGTCGCCGGCCAAGGCCGGCAGGCCAGCCGGGACGGCGGTTTCCGCTAGCGGCCGTTCGAAAAAACGCGCGGTCGGCGTCCAGCGGTTATCGGGCGCGCGATCCAGATAGCCCGCCGCGCGCAAGCGTTCCAGCACCTTGGCCACGCCGTCGCGCGAGCTCAGCTGCAAGATGCCGCGTAACGGGCCGTAGGCCGGCAGGCTGCGCCAGCGGGCGTAGTAATCCTGCAAGCGAGCCAGATAAACCCGATCATCGGAACGTTTGGGCATGAGCGCGACCACCAGCGTACAAATGTACGCTAAAAATAGAATGGGCGTCGCAAAGTGTCAAGCAAAATTGTTTTGAAGTCGCTTTTCGAACGACGGAAGCGTGCGATTTCCGAACGGTGAAAACGCGCGCCCTAGCCGCCCACAGCGTCAGGTTGCCCCGTCGGTGGTAACCCGATCGGGAAACGACACCTCGAACACGATACAGCCGACATCGGTCTTGAAGGGGCCATGCAGTTCGCCGGGCGGCCGGCTGGCGTAATGGCCGGCTTCCAGCCAAAGCTCGAAGGCCCGATCGTAAAGACGGCCGCTGACGATGAACACTTCCTCGGGATAAGCGTGGCTTTTCCCCCCGAACGCAGCGGTATCGGCTCCGGGGAGGAAGCGGGTCAGCCTGGAGTACTCACCGGTGGCGGGATCGAGGCTCAGGGTCAACTCCTCGACCGTTCCTTCCAGCCCTTTGACCGGCGTCCACCGTCCCTGATTTTCGCGCGCCAGTGGATTCCAGTAGGTGATGGTCGACTTGGCCAAGGGGTGCTCCTGTTATCGGGGAACGTGGGAGATCAAAAAGAGCAGCAACCTGGAAAGATCAGGCGGCAAGCGCTGTAGCGTACTTTCATATGCCGCCCTCGTTGCAATAGCTCGTGAAGCGGCGGCATCGCGCACCGAATCATCCACCTTGCGCGCCACCCCTGTCCAGCCTTCCTGAACCACCGCCGCCAGCGTACAATATAGTAACCCACCACAGCCAAAATGGCGTTCTCTCACAAGAATGGGTTTTTAAAGTCTTCCAAAAACCGAGCCACCACCGTATCCTGCTATTTGGTTAAATGATACCTATGCAACTAGGAACTCTATTTTCTAAGTTTAAGAAAAAAAATACGCACCAAGCAGATGGCTCACAGCCATATATTTACCAGCCCACCATGCCTGGCTTAACTTATAATGAAGCCGTTAACAGCTTGGCCAAGAAAGGGTACCCTATTAGACTAGGGCCGGTAGAAGATTTAGCTGATGATTTTTTAGATCAGCTAAGCACTGAAATCAGTAAGCATGGAATTCGGATACAAGATTACTTTATCGATATCAATGCCTATAACCAATACGTGACGAAAGCGGGTTATTTAGATAAATATAAAGATTACTACTGGGATAATCGCGCCGAAAAAACGCTCGAACATTTTTTAGCGTTCAGCCAATTGAGATTAACTAAAGAAGATATTTTTATTGATATAGCGAGCGAACATTCACCTGTACCAGATATTTATAGAGCTCTATCTGGAGCTAATTGTTACGCCCAAGATATTCAGTACCCATCAGGCGTAATAGGCAACAAGATCGGTGGCGACGCTTGTGCGATGCCTGTTCCTAGCGAGTTTGCCACCTCAGTGACCCTGACATGCTCCTTAGAGCATTTTGAGGGAAATACCGACACTCAATTGCTTGCCGAAATATCACGTATTCTAAAACCTAACGGTAAGCTGATCATCGCGCCACTCTATATGGCTGCAACGGAATCGGTGCAAACTGACCCGCTGTATAGCGTCGCGGCTGACGTGAAATTCGATGAGCATTGTACTGTCTATTGCAAAGAAGGATGGGGAAATCGACACGGCAGATTTTATTCGGTAAAAAGTTTAATTCAGAGATTGATTAATCCCTGCAAAGAACTTGATTTCCAGATTTTTCGGTTGAGAAATTATCCCGATCTACCTCACGGCATCTATCTCCGCTTATTTATGATTTGTATAAAAAAATAAAGGAATTTTTAATGAAAAATCGCAGCGGCTTTATAACTCATCCGTGGGGCTAGTTTTTTAGGGCGAAGCGGTCAGTGCCGCGTTCGGGCCAACAGTAATGACGTGGCCGGTTGACCCGGAGAGGACGCAACGCCCTCACCCACCAAGGCCACTACTTCCTTACGAAAACCGATACTGTAGATCAGTCCCAACCCTGAACCACAACCCCTTAAAGTTTGCCGAATAGCTTGGCATTATCGGCCTGGCACCGGTATTCGGCGAATCCCTGCGACATGCTTTCGAGACGCCAATAGGCAATACCCACCAAGACCACTAACAGTCCGATTACCATAGCGAAACTGAGACTAAGTTGGGTGCGTAACTTTAAGCTTTTCATCGTAATAACCTCTTCCATTCCGTGGATTTTCAGTCATTTGCTTTCCGTGACCCACCAAATGAGGGAGGGTTTTCGTAGCCGCTAAAACTCTTCACATTTCTCGGTGCCGGTCGCGCCTTCCCAATGAGCTGGTACAGGGATCCGGGCCTTGGCGAACGGCTATCGCCTATCCTTTAGAAGGTTCATCGACTAGATACCCAACATAACCGCTATCCTTTTGCTTGGATTTGTCGACGAATTCTCAGAGCCTATCCCAATATTAACAT
>DPWB01000156.1 GCA_003527885.1 Candidatus Competibacteraceae bacterium | reverse complement strand
CCCATCCTGATTCTCGATGAAGCCACCTCCGCGCTGGACACCCACTCCGAACGCAAGGTCCAACAAGCGCTCGACACCCTGCGTCAGGGCCGCACCGCCTTCGTCATCGCCCATCGCCTGTCCACCATCGAAAACGCCGACCGGATCGTGGTGCTCGACCGTGGCCGCCTCGTCGAGACCGGTACCCACGCCGAATTACTGGCCCTTAAAGGGCTGTATGCCAGCTTGTACCGACTGCAAACGCATGACAGCCAAACAACAAAGTTGCAATAGGAACAAAATTATTTTCAAATATACAACATTCTCTCGAAGGATCGGTCTGATGATGCGTGCTGGCTGGCGGTACAGACAATGTATGGCAACACTGACTTTTCCAGGAAACTGGCCCCCCTGTTACCTAATGCCTTCCGGCAAGGCATCAAGGCGGCTGCCCGAGACGACGAGCGCAACCCTTACGTGCCGGACAGCCATTTCTATCACGCCTGGCTAGCGGGGCGGGCGATGCTCGCGCGCGGTTGGTTCGATGGCGACGGCCCGCGCCAGCCTTGACTTGCGCCGGCCCTCCAACGGCAACTTGCGATACACTTGTCCGCCGAGCCTCCGGCCAACCAGCCCTGACCCTTCCAATCCATCCTCCCAATCGTTGAACGAGGTATCCATCCATGCGCAAAGCGCTTTTTCTACTGCTGGCGAGTTTATCGAGCGCCGCGCCCGCCTGGGCGGCCGAGGGCGACTGGGATCGGGCCAAAACCGCGCACGAGCGCGGCGATTACGCCGCCGAACTGGCCATCATCCGGCCGATGGCCGACAAGGGTTATCCGTTCGCGCAATTCAATCTCGGCGTGCTGTACGATGAAGGCAAGGGGGTGGCGGAGGACAACGCCAAGGCGATCGAATGGTACCGCAAAGCAGCCGATCAGGGCTTTGCGCAAGCCCAGGTCAATCTGGGCATCATGTACGAGCAGGGCGAAGGAACGCCGGCCGATCCGGCGCGCGCTTACTTCTGGTACGCGCTGGCCGAAAGCCAAGGCGACGGACAAGCACCCCAGGCCAAACAGGATATCGCCAAAAAAATGACGCCCGCCCAGCTCCAAGAGGCGCAGCGGCAACTGAGGGACTATCGGGCAACCCACAAATTCTCGGTTCCGCCCACGCCGCCGGTACCCGGTTCCGGCGCCGGGCACGGCAACGGTTAGGCCGGCCGCCCGCGAGCGGCTTCAGGAGGCGGGATAAACGATCAGTTTTTGCCCGGCTCTCAAGACGCTGTTAATCCGCAGGCTGTTCCACTCCGCCAGGGCTTGCGACGACACTCCGTGGCGCTTGGCGATAGTGGCGATGGTCTCCCCTTTCTTGACCGTGTACTTGTTGGGGGCTATCAGGCGGGCGCCCGGCACTTTCTCGACCAAGCTTTGGGCTTGCTCCCACGGCAACAACAGATTGTAAGCGCGCGAAGGCGGTTCGACGCCGGGCTTGAAGCCGGGGTTGAAGCGGAAAAACTCCTCGGTCGAGATACCGGTCAGCACGAGCGCGTCGGCGATTTTAACCTCCGGCGCGAGATCGACCCTGAACAAGTAAGGCCGGTTCTCCATCAGCGCGAGCCGCAGGCCATGCGCTTCGGGATTCGACACGATCCGCGCCAGCGCCAGGATTCGGGGTACGTAATCCTGGGTTTCCTTGGGCAGCTTCAGCCGCCAGAAGACCGATTCCGGCTTCGGCGGCGGCGCGGGCGTATTCACGGCAACTACGGCTCCCGCCTTAGCTCTGGTTTTGACGGCGGCAGCGCTTGACGGCGCGTCGGGAGCTGGCGCGGACGTTGCTGGCAGACCTACCCTGGAAGCCAGAGGATGGACGAAAACCACAGAAGTCGGCGCTGACGCTGCGGGCGGAGGGCTGACGGGCTGGCCGGAGAGCGGATTCATCGCCTGTTCCACCGCAGGCGCGGTTGCCAGTTTTAGCGCCTCCTCCGCTTGCTTCCGCGCTTCGCCCTCCTGCCGCTTCGCTTCCTCGGCGGCTTGTTTCTTCGCTTCCGCCGCCGCCTTGGCTTCCGCGCGCGCGTTGGCCTCGATGGCGGCTTGAACGGCGCCCGGACCGGCGTTGTAGGCCGCCAGCGCCAGCAGCCAATCCCCCTTGAACAACTTGTTCAGATAGCGCAAATACGCCAGCGCCGCACCGGTCGAGGTGTGAATGTCGAGCCGGCCGTCATAGCCTTCGGCGATCAGCAGCCCGTGTTCCTGGCCGGTCGAGGGGATGATTTGCCAGAGTCCGGCCGCATCCTTGGGCGAGAACACCGTCGGTTGAAAGGCGCTTTCCACCATCGGCACCAGCGCCAAATCCGTCGGTAGCCCGCGTCGGTCGAGCTGTTCCACGATGTAATGTAAAAACGGCCTGGATCGCTGCGACAGCAGGTTCAGATAACCGGGGTTGCGTTTCAAAAAGGCGATCTGTTCGTCGATTCGCGGATGCTCCACCTCGGCCAGCACCGACCGGACGCGCACCCGACCCCAGAGATCCTTACGGCCCGCCACAGCCGGTTTGCGCTTGCCTTTGCGGATCGAGGCCGCGAGATTGGACGGGACCTTACTGGTGCTGGCGAGGGTCTTGGCGGGCCTCACCGTTCCGACGTTGCCTCGGCTTACCGGTTCCACGGCGGTGGCGGCCGCGCCTTGCGGCACCGCGCCTTGCGGCACCGGTACGACCATGCTGATTCTGGTATCGGCGGCTTTGCCGATTTTTCCAGAAGCCTTGTTTTTACCCGCCATCACGACATCCTTGGACGAGCCGACGCGCTTGCGGTTGCTGGCGCGGCCGATCGTGTAGCGATAGTCGGCCGGATCGCGGGTCCGCCAGTAATCAACATACTGCTGGGATGGCGTCGCCCGCGCGGTTCCGGCAGAGCCCCAGGAACCGAAAGGCATTTCGGCGCAGGCGCTTACGGCCGATGCGATGAATAGCGCGGTGATGCTGCTCTGGATTGCTTTCGTCATGTTCGCTTCTCGATCATATGGGTGGTTCTGGCCGCTACCGCGATACGTCGTGCTGGGTCCGGCCGGTTGCACTCACAGTTCGCCATTATTTAAAAATTATACCCCTCTAGTTTCGTCCGCCGTCGCCGATAAGACTATCAAGACCGGCGATCTGCCCGGACACGATACAGTTTATTAGAGGAACGGTTCATGAACGGCGACAACATTCATTGTAAAGCGCTCGATAAAGCGAGCGTTAGCATGGCGATGGCGGAGCGGGTGGGACTGCACGGCTACTCCATTCTTTCGTATGCCATATTCAGCCCGCGACGCGCTCACGGTTGGACCTTTACGCGCAAAGGCAGCATCGAGGTTATCCGGGTCGAGGCGGAAGCTCTGCAACAACTGTATCCAAACGGGCTGGCGGGATACGACGCCGCGCCGGTGTGAGCGGTTTTACGGGATGTCCGATCATCGCTCGACCCGCCTGACGGTCCCGTTGCCGCGCGCCTTTCAAGCCGCGCCGGTGGCGACCGGGCGATTCGGATCGCGAATCCATTCGCTCCAGGAACCGGCGTACAATCGCGAGCCACTCAAGCCGGCCGCTTCCATCGCCAACAGATTGTGGCAGGCGGTAACACCTGAACCGCATTGCATAACGGCCTTGTCAGCCTCTACTCCAGCAAGCAGCTCAAGGAAATCGCGGCGTAACTCAGCCGCGTGGCGGAAACAGCCTTTGTCATCCAGGTTGTCACGAAAGAAACGGTTGCGTGCCCCAGGAATATGGCCTCCGACAGGGTCGAGCGTTTCATTCTCACCACGGAAACGATCCGGACTACGTGCATCAATCAGGCAAAAGCCTTCTTTGTTGATATTGGCAAGCACCGATTCAGTGCTGACGACCCAATCGCGTCGGGCTATGTCAAAGACGCATGGAACCGACTGTGTCAATTCGGTTGACAGTTCCCGCCCTTCCTTCATCCACTGGTTGATGCCGCCATCGAGGAGGGCAACACGATCATGTCCCAACCAGCGCAACAGCCACCACAACCGCCCTGCCATCATGCCGCCTGCGTCGTCATAGACGACGACCTGCGTCTCGCGGGTGACACCGGCGGCGCCCAGTGTGTTCGCCAGGCAATGCGCGTCGGGCAAGGGATGACGGCCGTTCCGGCCATTCATCGGGCCGGACAGATCACGGTCAAGATGCAGGAAGAACGCTCCAGGCACATGCCCCTCGGCGTATGCTTTCTCGCCAGATTCCACATCCGACAACGAATGACGGCAATCGAACACCCGCCAGTCCGGACGATTCAAGTGCCTGGAAAGTTCATCGCAGGACAGTAAAGTCGAGAAATTCACGCCGCCTCAATGCCTCAAATGGACTCATCCAGCCAGGCCCGTGCCTCGGCTTCGTCGTCAAACAGCCGCATTTCGGCACGGACAAATATCTGCGACAACCATGCGCTCCAAGCCACCCACTGACTTAGTGTCAGGACCGCGATACGGCTAAAATCTTTGGCATGCGCACGTGAGAACACAATATCCTCCCAGGCCACATCAAGCGTAAAATCAGCCATTTCACGCAGATCAAAATATAGATCGACCGGTCCCTCGAATTTGACCTTGTAGTTGACCATGTCCTCGAATTCTTTATAGTCCGCAAGCGTAAATTCCCCGTAAACATTGACTTCGACGCGTTTGGGCTGGTGCTGGATAACAATCATGGCTGTCTCCCCTTGTGTTCACAGGAGTGTAGCATCAGTCCTGCTTGGCAGGATTCGCTTGAGAACGATGCGGCATCAATCACTCGGATTGGCAAACTTGGCTTGAAGCCGGTGAGCAGCACTGAGTAGTGCCTTGGGAACGAGGATTCGGTCGGCTTCCATTTGACCGGAAGCCCCTTCTTGAGCTATTTTGCTGAGTTTGATCAAACCTTTACCCATGGTACGAACCAACCCTGCCAATCCGCATGAAAGTCTGTCTCTTATACACATCTCCGAGCCCACGAGACCGTACTAGATCTCGTATGCCGTCTTCTGCTTGAAAAAAAAACAAAGCTTCTTAGGGTGGGACATAGCGACC
>DPWB01000157.1:2620-5526 GCA_003527885.1 Candidatus Competibacteraceae bacterium | reverse complement strand
CGTCAGGGGCAGCGGTCTGTGCGCTGTGGTTGTTTTTTTTTCAAGCAGAAGACGGCATACGAGATCTAGTACGGTCTCGTGGGCTCGGAGATGTGTATAAGAGACAGGGCTTCATCGAGAATCAGGATGGGGGCGTTCTTGAGCAGAGCGCGGGCGATGGCGAGGCGCTGGCGCTGTCCGCCCGACAGCCGCGCGCCGTTTTCGCCGATCAGGGTCTGCAAGCCTTGGGGCAACTGCCGGATGAACTCCATCGCGTGAGCGTTTTCGGCGGCGCGGACCAAATCGGCGTCATTGGCCTGAAAACCGGCGCCGTAGGCGATATTGGCGGCCACGGTGTCGTTGAACAGTACGATGTCCTGGCTGACGTAGGCGATGTTGGCCCGCAACTCGGCCAATTGCAGCTCGCGGATCGGCACGCCATCCAGCAGGATGTCGCCGCCGTGGGGTTCGTAAAAGCGGGGCAACAGGCTCATCAGGGTGGTCTTGCCGCTGCCGGAGGGACCGACCAGCGCGACGGTCTCACCCGGCTGGACCTCCAGGTTCAAACCTTCGAGCACGTCAGGTCCCTCTGGTCGGTAACGGTGGCTGAGGTCGCGAAAACTGACCGCGCCCCGCGCCCGACCGATAGTGCCGGCGCCGCGATCCGGTTCGGGCGGTTCGTCCAACAGCGCGAAGATGGTTTCCGCCGCCGCCAGCCCGCGCTGCAACTGCTCGTTGACCTTGGTCAGCCGCTTGATCGGCGCCAGCAGCATCGCCATCGCACCGAACAGCGAGACAAAGCCGCCGACCGTGATTTGATGGGCGGCCGATTGTAGGGAGGCGAAGTAGATCATCGCGCCCAGGGCGATGATCGCCAGTAGCTGCACCAACGGCCCGCTGCCCTCCGAAGCGGCGGCCAGCTTCAGGTTGCGCTGGCGCACCCGGTTGTTGATGCGGTTGAAGCGCTGCCGTTCGTAGGCCTGTGCGCCGAAAATCTTGATGACCCTGTGGCCTTGCAAGACCTCGTCGATCGCGTGTGTCAGCTCGCCCATCAAATCCTGCAATTCCCGGCTCAGCCGGCGCAGCCGCTGGCTGATGACCCGCATGATGGTCGCGATGCCGGGAGCGATCAGGAAGGCCAGCAGCGACAGTTTCCAGTTCAGGTACAGCATCCAACCCAGCAAGCCGGTGACCGCCAGCCCGTCCCGGACCAAGGCCACCAACGCCTGGGTGGTGGCGGTCAGCACTTGGTTGACATCATAGGTCAACCGGGACAGCAAAGTTCCGGCGGAGTGGTCGTCGAAATAGCGGGTCGGCAACGCGAGCAGCCGGGCAAAAAGCGCGTTGCGTAGATCCATGACCACCCGGTGCGCGATCCACTCCATGCCCAGGGAGCCGATAAAGGCGGCGATGCCGCGCACGATGAACACGCCGACCAACCACAGCGGCATCATCCGGATCAAATACGGGTCTTTTTCGACGAAGCTGCCATCCAGCAACGGCTTGATCAGCGCGGCGACCAGCGGCTCGGTGATCGCCGCCACCGCCGTGCCGGCCAGCGCCAGCGCAAAAATGCGGCCGTACGGTTTGACGTAGTACAACAAGCGCAGGTAAAGGGTTTTATGGCCTTTCATATCGGACGCTTTACTCCCGGGGGCCCAGTGCCCCAAGACAGGGCAAATCCCTGGCTAAATCCTCAAACCAATCATGCTATCATGCGACTCCAATGAAACACTCTCAACTCGGTGCATGAAGCCGCTTATTCCCCGTTTCGAACCAGCCCGTGTTTTGATCGTGGGCGATGTGATGCTGGATCGCTACTGGCACGGTCCCGCCGCGCGCATTTCGCCCGAAGCGCCGGTGCCGGTCGTCAAGGTCGAGGCCGTCGAAGAACGCCCCGGCGGCGCAGCGAACGTGGCGGCCAACATCGCGACCCTGGGCGGGCGGGTGCGGGTGCTGGGCGTGGCCGGCGCGGATGAGGCGGCCGACAAGCTGGAGGCTAAATTGCGGCGGCTGGGGGTGAGCGCCGAGCTGGTCCGCCTGTCCGGCCAAACGACCATCACCAAGCTGCGGGTGTTGAGCCGCAACCAGCAGCTGTTGCGGCTGGATTTCGAGGACGGCTTTCCCGGCTTCGAGCCGGCGATGCTCCAAGACCGGTTCGAAGCCGCCCTGCCGGAAGCGGATGTCGTCGTGTTGTCCGACTATCAAAAGGGCGCGCTGCGCGGGGTCGAGCATTACATTCGGGCCGCTCGCGCGGCCGGCCGGCCGGTGCTGGTCGATCCCAAGGGTCACGATTTTACGCGCTATCGCGGCGCGACCCTGCTCACGCCCAATCTGGCGGAATTCGAAACCGTGGTCGGCCGCTGTCGCGATGAGGCGGAGCTGGTCGGCAAGGGAGAAGCCCTGCGCCGGGAACTGGACTTGGAGGCGCTGTTGATCACGCGCGGCGAACACGGCATGAGCTTGCTGCACACGTCCGCCGAGCCGCTCCATTTGGCTGCCCGCGCCCGTGAAGTGTACGATGTGACCGGCGCTGGCGATACCGTCATCGCCACGCTCGCCGCCGGGCTGGCCGCCGGTCTGGAGCTGGCCGGCGCGACGCTGCTGGCCAATTTGGCGGCGGGAATCGTGGTGGGTAAGCTGGGGGCCGCCGGCGTCACTGTCTCCGAACTGCGCCGGGCCGTATACGAACATGACGAGCCACCGCGCGGGATACTGGATGAGGCACAATTATTGCCCGCGATAGCCGATGCCAAAGCCCACGGCGAAACCATCGTGATGACCAACGGCTGTTTCGATATCCTGCACGCCGGCCATGTCAGCTATCTCGAGCAAGCCAAGCGGCTCGGCGGCCGCTTGGTGGTGGCGGTCAACGACGATGCCTCGGTGCGCCGGCTCAAGGGCGCGGACCGGCCCGTCAATTCGCT
>DPWB01000157.1:0-2390 GCA_003527885.1 Candidatus Competibacteraceae bacterium | reverse complement strand
TCGCGCCCGACTATCTGGTCAAGGGCGGCGACAACGATCCGGCCCAGATCCCCGGCAACCGGTCTGTTTGGGACGCGGGTGGCCAAGTTGTCGTCATGGATTATATCGAAGGCTGTTCGACTACTAGCACTATCGCGCGAATCTTGAACCGAACATGAATCTTGCAAATAACATTTTACGGGTGGATATCGCCATCATCGGCGGAGGTATCGCGGGATTGTGGATGCTGTCCCGCCTGCGCAAGCGCGGTTACAGCGCGTTGTTGATCGAAAGCGAAGCCTTGGGCACCGGCCAGACCATCAGCTCGCAAGGCATCATTCACGGTGGCGTCAAATATTCGCTGCAAGGGCGGGTCACCGAATCCGCCAAGCTGATCTCGGAGATGCCCGCGATCTGGCGGCGCTGCTTGAGCGGCGAGGGCGAAATCGATTTGCGGGGTTCCTTGCTGGTCGAACATCAATATCTGCTGGCGACCCGTTCGCCACGCTCCTGGTTGGCGGGCTTTCTGGCCAGCACGCTGATGCGTGACAAGGTGGAAAAACTGGCGGTAGCCGGCGCCAAAGAGTATCCGCCGGCGCTGCGGCAGGCGGCCTTCCGGGGTTCGGTGTACCGGCTGGACGAACCGATCGTCGATGTCGCGTCGGTGCTGGGGGCGTTCGCCGAACGCCACCGTGAAGCCATCGTCCTCTGTGAAGGGCCGGCGGTGCCGTCCGGCGATGGCGCGATCACGTTGCGCTATCCCAAGCAGCCCATGCTGGCGATTCGCCCGTCTTGTACGATTTTTGCTGCGGGCGGCGGTAATTCGGCGGTGCCGTGGGCGCCGTTGCAACAGCGGCCCCTGCATATGGTGTTGGTTCGGGGGCTCGGCTTGCCGGGGCCGATGTACGGCCATTTCGTGGGAACCCGCGATGTGCCGCGCCTCACCATCACCACCCACTGTGACGCCAACGGCCATCTGTTGTGGTATCTCGGGGGCGAACTGGCCGAGACCGGCGTCAAGCGCGACCGTCAGGAACAGATTCGCGCGGCCCGTCGCGAACTGACAACGCTGTTGCCGTGGGTGGATTGGGCGCACACTCAATTCGCCACCTTTACCGTCAAGCGGGCCGAGGCCCGCCAGGACAACGGCAGCCGGCCGGTCGGGCCGAGCGTGATCCGCGACGGGCGGACTCTGGTGGTCTGGCCTACCAAGTTGGCGCTGGCGCCGCTGCTGGCCGAGCAAGTCGAACAGATGCTAAGGATGCTCGACCTGCGACCCAAACCGGCGGATCTGCGGATTCTGGAGGATTGGCCGCGGCCTGCGGTGGCGACCTATCCGTGGGATAAAGAAGACGTGCAGTGGAGTTGAGGTCGCTGGGCGCGACCGGGTTGCGGGTCAGTCCGCTGGGCCTGGGAACCGTCAAGTTCGGCCGCAATCGGGGCGTCAAATATCCTCGAACTTTCGAGCTGCCCACCGATCGGACGATTCTGAATTTGCTGGAGACGGCTTGGGAATCGGGGATTAACCTGTTGGATACCGCACCGGCTTACGGCGCGAGCGAGGAGCGGCTGGGACGCCTGCTGAAAAGGTGCCGGCGCGAGTGGGTGGTCGTCACCAAGGTCGGCGAAGACTTTAAGGATGGCGTTTCCCATTTCGATTTTTCCGCCGCCGCCACTCGCGCCAGCGTGGAGCGCAGTCTGCGCCGCTTGGGCGTGAAGACGCTGGATGCGGTCCTGATCCATTCCGACGGCGACGATTTAAGGATTTTGGAGCAGGAAGCGGTGCTGACGGTTTTGCGCGATCTACAACGGTTGGGTCGGGTGCGCGCGGTGGGCATGTCCACCAAGACGGTTGAAGGCGGCCTGCGCGCGGTCGAGTGCTGCGATGTGGTCATGGTGACCTACAACTCGCGCGAGCAAGCCGACTTGCCGGTGATCCGCGCCGCCCGGGCCGCCAACAAAGGCGTGCTGATCAAGAAAGCCTTGCAGAGCGGTCATCTCGATGCAATGGCTGCCACCGATCCGGTGTCGGCGGCGCTGCAGTTGATTTACGCCGAACCGGGCGTTAGCAGCGTGGTGGTCGGCACGCTCGATCCCGCGCATTTGCGCGCCAACGCGGCAGCGGCGGGGCAGGTGTTGAACGGCTAAAAACGGGAGGGGCGCCAGTGCGGATGCCCTACATGGAGAAGCACTCGTGTGCGAGAGAAATGGGCTGGTTCGTCAGTCACCGAATTTTACCGCTGGCGCCCACAGCCGCTCCAGAATCGGCCGGTTGCTACCCAGCAGCGGCTGTAGATAGGCGCGAAAAGCGTCGGTGACATCGTTGCCCTCGGCGTTGATGAACTCGTCGGGCATGTGCCGGGTTTTGGCGGCGATGGCTTTCACGTCCGCCAGTTCATCTGTCTCTTATA
>DPWB01000336.1:4761-23509 GCA_003527885.1 Candidatus Competibacteraceae bacterium | reverse complement strand
GCGTTCATGCAGCCGGACATGTTGAGCCGCAACTCGCCCAGATCGTAGAGATAGTCCAGCCGGTCGAATTTTTCGTTGATCTGGCGGGCGACGGAAATGGAGCTGGCGTTGGCCAGACTGCAAAAATCCAGGCCGGGGCAGCAGATCATATCCGCCAGCGTGCCGATCACCGGCGCGGCCAACCGCTGCGCCCTCAGCGCGTGCCACAGCGGATAGAGCTCGGCTTGACGCACGTCAGCCAGCATCAGGTTCTGGTGATGGGTGGATCGAACCTGGCCGAAGCTGTAGCGATCGGCCAGGTCGGCCACCGCGTCCATCTGTTCGGCGGTGATGTCTCCCGGCGGTACATCCGATTCCTTCAAGGCCAAAAACACGTTGCGATAGCCCGCGACCTTGTGTTCGGCGACGTTGTGGCGGACCCAAGTCGCGAAAGCTTTATCGCCTTTCAACCACTGTTCGAAACTGAGATCGCGAGCGGCGTCAGGATCGTAAGGCGGCGGCGCGAAAAACCGGCGGACCCGCTCGATTTCGCGTTCGTCCAGCACCAACCCGGACTCCCGGACCTGCGCCCATTCCGCTTCGACCTGTCCGCGAAACACCTCCGGCTTCAAGGCCTTGACCAGAATCTTGATGCGGGCCTTGAACAGGTTATCGCGCCGGCCATGCTGGTTGTAGACCCGCAGAATCGCTTCCAGGTAGGACAGCAGATCGCGCTGCGGGAGAAACTCACGGATGACGTGACCGATCAACGGCGTCCGCCCCAAGCCGCCGCCGACCAGCACCCGAAAACCGAGTTCGCCCCGCTCGTCGCGCAGCAGGTTCAAACCGATGTCGTGGACCTGCGCCGCCGCGCGGTCGTGTAGCGCCCCGGTCACGGCGATCTTGAACTTGCGCGGCAGGTAGGAAAACTCTGGATGGAAAGTCGACCACTGCCGGATGATCTCGCAGTAGATGCGCGGGTCTTCGATCTCGTCCTTGGCCACGCCCGACAGATGGTCGGCGGTGACGTTGCGGATGCAGTTGCCGCTGGTCTGGATGGCGTGCATCTGCACCTTGGCCAGCTCGGCCAGGATGTCCGGCGTTTCCTCCAGCTTGGGCCAGTTGTACTGAATGTTCTGGCGGGTGGTGAAATGGCCGTAGCCCTTGTCGTAGCGGCGGGCGATGTCCGCCAAGGCCCGCAGCTGCCGGGAGGACAGCAGGCCATAGGGGATGGCGACCCGCAACATCGGCGCGTGGCGCTGGATGTAAAGGCCGTTCATCAGCCGCAGCGGCCGGAATTCATCGTCGCTCAACTCACCGGCCAAGTAACGCCGCACCTGACCCCGGTATTGGGCCACCCGCTCCTCGACTAGCGTTTGATCGTATTGGTCGTACTGATACATCGTGACAAGTCCACCGCCTTAAAGTCCGGTCATCCCGCTCCGGTCGGAGCCGGCGCGGGAAAATTGGGTTTGTGACCTTATCATCGCCCCTATATGCAAACAAAGTATTTTTTATCCATAAAGTTATATTCTTTGCTTATTTAAAGGGGCGCTCGTGACCCGCGAACCGACCTTATTCGGAGAAGGCTCCACGGTCTGATGGTTCGAGCGCGATGTGGCCGTCCCAGGCAATGATGCGGATCAGGCGCCAAAAATTTACGGTTTCTTTACAGTGCGCTCTCCCATTTTTACCCCATTTTTTCAACCGTGCGCCTACGCTCCACACCATTGGGACTGTTGTGGCGAAGCGCGCCGTGGGTAATCCGGTCAATGAAACGCGCCCACATCTTCTGTTCGTCCGCCAAACCCGACATGAAAACGCCTCCGGCTGAACCCGACCCGTCAGACAGCTCCCTTCAGCCCGAAGCACAGAACGCTTGTACCGAGCGCCCCGGCGACCGGCGTCGGTGGCAACCCCCCTTGAGCGGGCCGATGGCGCGAGCGGAGTTGCGCGAGCCATTCAACCCGCTCCGCCTGCCGCAAGGTTACCCCGTAGCCCTGCTGGTTTCTTTGGGTGTGACCTTGCTCGCTATCCCGCTCTTACCTTATTTCGACCACGCCAACACCATCATGTTGTTTTTGCTGGCGGTGGTCGGCGTGGCGGCGAGGTACGGACGCGGGCCGGCGATCTTGGTGGCGGTCCTGAACGGGCTTTCGTTCAATTTCGTGTTCGTGCCGCCGCGCTTCGCGTTCGCGTTTGACACGCTGCAAGCTATCCTGACGTTCATCGTCATGCTGATCGTCGGCCTGATCGTCGGCCAACTGACCGCCCGCTTCCGCTACCAAGCTCACATCGCTCGGGCTCGCGAGGAACGCGCTTGTCACCTCTACGAAATGGCGCGCGAGCTATCGGGCGCGGTGGCGGTCGAACACGTTATCGAGATCAGCGAGCGCTGGGTCGAGACCAGCCTTCGGATCAAGGCCCGGCTGCTGCCATCGGACGACCGCGATTGCTTGTTGCAAGCGATCCCGACGCGACCCGAGCCGTTGTCGGTGGATTTGGCCATCGCCCAGCAGTGTTTCGACCGTAACGCGCCGATCGACTCCAGCGGCGGGAACTTATCCGGCTTAGCGCTGTGGTATCTGCCGCTCGAAGCGCCGCCGCACACGCGCGGGGTACTGGTCGTGGCGCCCGACCCGCGGCGGCCTTCGAGCTTGGGACAGCGCCAGTTGCTGGACACTTTCACCGCGTTGATCGCCATCGCCCTGGAACGGCTGCACTTCGCCGCAGTCGCCCGCCACACCCTGGTCAAAATGGAAGCGGAGCGAGAACGTAACTCACTGCTGGCGGGGCTGTCCCACGACCTGCGCACGCCGATGGCCGCGCTGATCGGCTCGACGGAAGCCTTGGCGCTGGAACTGGCCGCCGGACAGCCGTCCTATCGGGACTCGTTGACCGCCATCCGCGAGCAGACGATGCGGATGGCGTTGCTGGTCGACAATCTGCTGGACATGGCCAAGCTGCAAGCGGCCGGCGGGGTGCGGCTGCGCAAGGACTGGCAATCGCTGGAGGAACTGGTGGGTTCGGCGCTGCGGATGCTGGAACAACCCCTGCGCGATCACCCGCTGCAACTGGCGCTCGGTCTGGAACTGCCGCTGGTCAACTGCGATGCGGTGCTGATCGAACGGGTGCTGGTCAACCTGCTCCAAAACGCCGCCAAATACACGCCGCCGGGTACGGTCATCGGCGTTGCGGCCCGCGCTGAAACCGATCGATTCACCGTGGACGTCTGGGATGAAGGGCCCGGTTTGCCCGTCGACCACCAAGAGGATCTGTTTGAAAAATTCACTCGCGGCCACCCGGAATCGGCGATGCCGGGCCTGGGTCTGGGGCTGTCCATCTGCCGGGCGATCATCGAGGCCCACGCTGGGGCGATCAGCGCCGGCAACCGCCCTGGCGGCGGAGCCCGCTTCACCTTCACGCTGCCGCTGGAAACCTTGCCGCCGCTTGAAATGGATGATGAACCCGATCTGGAGCCGACCTGATGGCCGCCGCCGAAACCGCCTTGACCGTCCTGATCGTCGAAGACGAACAAGCCATCCGCCGGTTCGTCCGCGCCACGCTGGAGGGCGAGGGTCACCGGGTCCACGAGGCGGATACGCTGCGGCAAGGTTTGCTGGATACCGGCACCCGAAAACCGGATCTCGTCGTGTTGGATTTGGGTCTGCCAGACGGCGACGGCGTCGATTTCATCCGCGATCTGCGCGCGTGGAGCGGCATTCCCATTCTGGTGCTGTCGGCTCGGGTCGAAGAATATGACAAGGTCGAGGCATTGGATGCCGGCGCCGATGATTATTTGGTCAAACCCTTCGGGGTCACGGAACTGCTCGCGCGCGTGCGGGCGGTGTGCCGGCGTTACGCGCGCGGACCAAGCGGCGCGACGGTGGTGACTTTCGGCGAAACGGACGTCGATTTGCAGCGTCGGCAGGTCACTCGGGCGGGCCAGCCCGTCCATCTCACCGCCATCGAATTCCGGTTGTTGGCCACCTTGCTCAGCCAGTCCGACAAGGTGCTGACCCACCGCCAACTGCTGCGCGCCGTCTGGGGTCCGGCGTATGTGGAGCGCAGCCATTACCTGCGCATCTACATGGGCCATCTCCGCCAGAAGCTGGAGGCCGACCCGGCCCGACCCCGGTATTTTCTCACCGAGACCGGTATCGGCTACCGGTTCTGCCCGGCCTGATTTCGTCCGGGGACAGCCGCCTTCTCGCTCGATTTCAGCGGCTTTACGGCCATGATCGCCCCTCCGTTTGCCAGCCGGCATTTATGCGATTTTTACACGGCGCTCCGAACTTTTGACGACTTCTTTACAGCGCTTCAGGTAAAAAAGCTGTCACTGTTTGCGCGCGCATCGTAAGGAATCAACCATGCAACCCTCCCTCCCGGAACAATCCACCGAAAACCTGATTCGCCGCGCCGAAACCGCCCCGGATCAGGCGGCGCTCAAGGAGGTGCTGGTCGAAGCGCTCAGCTTGCTGGTGATGGCGCGAGAGGACATCCGGGCGCTCGCGCACCGCGTCAGGGCCTTGGAAGAAACGGCGCCCAACCAAGCGGCTCTGGAGGAAACGCGCACCGATATCGAGCAACTGCTGGATCTCGCCGGCGGGACGCCTTACGAGCGTTTCGCCATGGCGGCGCGGCGCTGCGTCTACGACGAAAACTGGCAAGAAGCCGACACCGCCTTGGCCGCATTCCGCGAACCGGGTGATTTGCGCGATCTGGCGCTGCGCATTCGCGGTCGGTTGATCGACCTCTATTCCTGAACAGCCGACCGATCCCGCGGCGTTTCCCATGATGCCGCCCGAACCCCCGCAAAGGTAAACGACCATGATCCCTGATTCGGTTTACGGAGCCATCCTGTTGAGCGTTATCGATTTCTTTTTGAGTTTCGTGGTGATCTCCGGCATCGGTTTCGTCCTTTCGCTGTTTCCCTACCTGAATCGCCTGGGGGAGATCGACGAGAAAAAATTGCGGGAAGGCGGCCATTGAGCTGGCGCCGCATAGCGCTGAAGCACTGAAAAAAATTTGGTAAGCACGGTCGGAGGGCTGGCGGTTGTTTGATAAAATTCTTTTATTTTTCAACGCATTATTACAGCAAACCGGGGCAGCTAATTTCGCCTTTGGCAACTTGGTGATGATCGCCATCGGCGGGACCATGATCTATCTGGCCATCGCCAAGCACTACGAACCGCTGCTGCTGATCGGCATCGGTTTCTCCTGCATCGTCGCCAATGTGCCGGGACCGCCCGACGTACCCGGAGGTCCGCCGGTTTCCGCGTTGCTCTACGTGGTGAAGGAAGGCGGGCTGTTTCACTATGCCTACGAAGGGGTGGCCAAGCTGATCATTCCGCCGCTGATTTTCCTGGGCGTGGGCGCCATGACCGATTTCGGCCCGATGATCGCCAACCCCAAGCTGGTCATTCTGGGGGCAGGTGCGCATCTGGGAATTTTCGTGGCGCTGATCCTCGCCAAGCTGGTTGGCTTCACCATCAACGAAGCCGGCGCTATCGGCATCATCGGCGGGGCCGACGGGCCCATGGCGATTTTCGTCACCGTGAAACTGGCCCCGCATCTGCTCGGCCCAATTTCTGTCGCCGCCTATTCCTACATGGCCTTGATGCCCATGATCCAGCCGCCGGTGATGAAAATGCTGACCACGGAAGCGGAGCGCAAAATGGGAATGCCGCAGCTTCGCAAGGTCAGCAAGTTGGAAAAAATCGTTTTCCCCGCCGTCATCGCCATCATCGTCAATCTATTTTTCCCGCCGGTCGCCCCGCTGATCACCATGTTGATGCTGGGCAACCTGCTGAAGGAAGTGGGTGTCACCGAGCGGCTGGCCAAGACGGCGGCCGGCGCGCTGATGAACATCATCATCATCATCCTGACCGTGGCCATCGGTTCCACCATGGCGGCCGACAAGTTCCTGACCTGGGATACGCTCTTGATCGTCGGTCTCGGCCTGCTGGCGTTCCTGTTCGGCACCGCGTCCGGCGTCGTCACCGCCAAGATCATGAACCTGTTTCTAAAAAACAAGATCAACCCCTTGATCGGCTCGGCCGGCATCGCCTCGGTCCCCATCGCCGCGCGGGTTTCTCACATCGTCGCCAATCAGGCCAACCCGCACAATCACCTGATTTTCCACGCGATGGGCCCCAATCTGGCCGGCGTGTTCGGAACCGCCATTTCGGGCGGGATCATGCTGGCGTTGCTCGGTGTCCAATGAGAGTGTGTTACTCTCCTTGACCGCGTAACCGCCGGCCGACCGCCGGCCCTCGTTTTCAACCTGCCCAGCCGGTTGCCACAGCCGGTTGGGCAGCCGATTTTTGGCGGCTCACCCATGCAAGCTTTCAATGTCGAGCGCGTCCTCCAGGTCCATCACTGGAACGAGACGCTATTTAGCTTCAAAACCACCCGGGATTCGGCGCTGCGCTTTCGCAACGGCCATTTCGTCATGATCGGCCTGGAAGTGGACGGCCGCCCGCTGACGCGCGCCTATAGCATCGCCAGCGCCAACTACGAGGAACACCTCGAATTTTTCAGCATCAAGGTCCGCAACGGCCCGCTCACCTCGCGGCTGCAACACCTGAAAGCAGGCGATTCGATCCTGGTCGGGCGCAAGCCGGTCGGCACCTTGGTCATCGACGACCTGCTGCCCGGCCAGCAACTTTACCTGCTGGGGTCGGGTACGGGGCTGGCACCGTTTTTGAGCATCATCAAGGACCCGGACACCTACGAGCGCTTCGAGCGGGTCGTACTGGTGCACGGGGTCCGGCATATCAGCGAATTGGCCTATGCCGATTTCATCAGGGAAGAGCTACCGCAAAACGAGTTCCTGGGGGAACTCATCGCGCGACAACTGCTTTACTACCCGACCGTGACGCGCGAGCCCTTCCACAACCGGGGGCGGCTGACCCATTTGATCGAGAGCGGAAAATTGTTCGCGGACCTGGGTCTACCCCCACTCGATCCCGCCCGGGATCGGGTGATGGTCTGCGGTAGTCCGGGGTTGCTGAAAGATACTTGCGCGCTGCTCAACGAGCGGGGTTTCGCGATTTCGCCCCACATCGGCGAGCCCGGCCATTACGTGATCGAACGGGCTTTTGTAGAAAAATAGGACATTGGTGCGGCCCCGCGCTCAAATCGCGTAAAACCCGGCGCTCATCCCATCCGCGATCAGGTCATGCAGGTGGTGGGGGAACTCTATTACTTCTACATTTTCAGCTATTGCGCTTTTCGTTGGGATGGACGGCGACCGGCGTGGATGCGGTGGCGGCCTCCGGTGCGGTAGCGGCCTGTTCGAATAACATGGGCGTTGGCTTGGGCGAGACGGCGGCGGGTTTTAGTGTGCCGAACGGCGCGGCTACCGGGTTGATATCGCCGGTTGTGCGGGTCGGGTGGCTGGAAATTTTTCCCTGTTGTCGCTATTTCTGCCAGACTTTTGGAAGTGATGGGGAGCCCTGCGCGTGAAAGAAATCGATGCGGACCCGCAACGTGAAGTCGGCCTGTCGCCAGCCGGCGCTTCCTATGAGCCGGGCCGGCCGGTCGTGACCGGACCGCCGCCACGCCGGGCGGCGGTCGATTGGAAAAAGTGGCGGGTCGAAAGCCGGCGCTCACCGCTCAAGACAGCGCTGTACATGGTCGGCTTGCTGATGGTCCTGTTCAGCACCACCATGCTGCCGCCGATGGGGGTGGCGTGGTGGTACGACGGTTATGAGGTCGTGCTGCCTTTCGCGAAAGCGATGGGCACCATGTTGGGCCTGGGCCTGCTGTGCTGGTTGCCGGTGTGTCGCTACAAGCCCGACCTGCGCAACCGGGACGGCTTCGCCGTGGTGGTGGCGTTCTGGTTCCTGCTGTCGCTGATCGGCGCGCTGCCGTTCATGCTGTCCACCAACCCGCACGTGCGGCTGGTGGATGCGGTGTTTGAAACGGTGTCCGGCCTGACCACCACCGGCGCCACCGTACTGTCCGGCCTCGACGCCATGCCCAAGGCCATCGTCTATTACCGGGCGCAACTGAATTTCCTCGGCGGCATGGGCGTCATCGTGCTGGCGGTGGCGCTGCTGCCGATGCTCGGGGTCGGAGGGATGCAGCTCTATAAAGCGGAAACGCCGGGGCCGATGAAAGACGAGAAGCTGACCCCGCGCATCACCGAAACCGCCAAGAACCTCTGGGTCATTTACGTGGCGCTGAACGGGGTTTGCACGCTGGCGTTCTGGGCGGCGGGCATGAATTTCTTCGACGCGCTCTGCCACAGTTTCGCGACCCTGGCGCTGGGAGGTTATTCGACCCACGACGCCAGCATCGGCTATTTCAACAGCCCGGCCATCGAACTGGTCGCCGGCTTTTTCTCGATCGTGGCGGCGGTCAACTTTGCGCTGTTTTTTCTGGCGTGGCGGGCGCGCAGCCTCAAGGCTATTTTTCAGGATGCCGAATTCAAGTTCTGCATGGCGGTGTTTGGCGCGATCATCGCAACCACCTGCTTCTATCTGTACCTCAGCGGCAAATTTCCGCCGTGGGAAGCTTTCTACCACGGCTTTTTCCAGACGGCTTCGGTGATCACCGACAACGGGCTCGGGACTATCGGCTATCCGGCGGACTGGCCGATCTTCGTGCCGCTTTTACTGTTGTTGGGTAGCTTTTTCGGCGGTTGCGTCGGTTCGACCTGCGGCGGCATCAAGGCGATCCGGTTCCTGCTGCTGTACAAGCAGAGCGTGCGCGAAGCGCGGCTCTTGATCCGCCCGTCCGCCCAGATCGCGGTCAAGCTGGGCGCCCAGCCCGTTTCCGACCGGGTGATGCAAGCGGTATGGGGTTTTTATTATCTGTACATCTTCAGTTACTGCTTCTTCTCGCTGGCGCTGACCGCAACAGGGGTGGATCTGGTGACGGCTTTCGGTTCCGTCGCGGGTTGCCTGAACAACATGGGCATCGGGTTGGGGGAAACGGCCGTCGGTTTCGCCCCGCTCAACGATACCGCAACCTGGTTGCTGTCGTTGGCCATGCTGATCGGACGCTTTGAAGTATTCCCGCTGTTGTTGCTGTTCCTGCCGGATTTCTGGAAATGACGGCGCTCGCTGATTTTTCGGGCCCGCTCCTTGACCCCCGACAAATAACCGAACAACCAGCGCTCTGGATCATAAAATTCACGCCATCCGCCCACATCGGTCGATCGGATACTAAATTTTGGGTACTCCATTTGTCGGCAGCACGAATTAAGCTTTTCGCCCCTTCCACCAGCGAGGCATAACGACTCATGGACAGCATCGTTCAGAAACGTATCGGCGTCCTCACCAGCGGCGGCGACGCCCAGGGCATGAATGCGGCGGTGCGCGCGGTGGTCCGTACCGCCCTGCATTTCGGCGCCGGTATATATGCCGTCTACGAAGGCTACCAAGGCATGGTGGAAGGCGGTGATCGCATCCGGCCGCTGTCTTGGGACGATGTCGGCAGCATCCTGCACCGCGGCGGCACCGTCATCGGCACCGCCCGCAGCGCCGAATTCCGCGAACGCACCGGCCGCCTGCGCGCGGCCCGCAACCTGATCCAGCACGGCATCGACCGACTGGTCATCATCGGCGGCGACGGCAGTTTGACCGGCGCCGACATCTTCCGCCGCGAATGGCCGGAGCTGGTCGCGGACCTGTTGAAAAACGGCGAAATCGATGGGGCGACCGCCCAACGCCACCCGGCCTTGATGATCGCCGGGCTGGTCGGCTCCATCGACAACGACATGGTCGGCACCGACATGACCATCGGCGCCGATTCCGCCCTGCTGCGCATCATCGAAGCCATCGACGCCATCACCAGCACCGCCGCCAGCCACCAGCGCAGCTTCGTGGTGGAAGTGATGGGCCGGCACTGCGGCTATCTGGCGCTGATGAGCGCCATCGCCGGCGGCACCGATTACGTGCTGATCCCCGAAAACCCTCCGCCCGACGGCTGGGAAGCCCAAATGTGCGAACTGTTGCGCAACGGTCGGGCCGCCGGCCGGCGCGACAGCATCGTGGTGGTGGCCGAGGGCGCCATCGACCGCGAAGGCAATCCGATCAGCGCCGATCACGTGCGTCAGGTGCTGGAGGAACGGCTCGGCGAGGACACCCGCGTAACCATTCTCGGCCACGTCCAACGCGGCGGCACCCCCAGCGCCTTCGACCGCTGGATGAGCACGCTGCTGGGTTATGCCGCCGTCGAGGAAATGCTTGTGGCCACGCCGGAAAGCGAGCCGCAAATGATCGGCATCCGCTACAACCGCATCCACCGCGCCCCGCTGATGCAGTGCGTCCAGCAAACCCGCAGCGTCGCCGAAAAAATCACCGCCCAGGATTATGATGGGGCGATGGCGTTGCGCGGCAGCAGCTTCACCGAAATGTTCCAGATGTTCAAGCGGATGGCCGAGGCGATGCCGAGCGTCGCCTCGCCGGCCCGGCCGCGACGGCTGGCGATCATTCACGCCGGCGGGCTGGCGCCGGGCATGAACCCCGCCGTGCGCGCCGCCGTGCGCCTTGGCTTGGATCGCGGCCATACCATGTTGGGCGTGCGCGGCGGTTTCCAGGGCTTGATCGACGCCAAAATCGAGGAGCTGACCTGGGGCGGGGTCGAGGGCTGGACCGCTTTGGGCGGCGCCGAGCTGGGCACCAACCGCCAGATTCCGACCTTGGAGCAGTTTTACTCGGTCGGGCGGGCGCTGGAGACCCAACAGATCGACGGCCTGCTGATCGTCGGCGGCTGGGCGGCCTACAAAGCGATTTACGAGCTTTACCGCGAACGGGAACGCTATCCCGCTTTCAAGATCCCCATGATCTGTCTGCCGGCCACCATCGACAACAACCTGCCCGGTTCGGAGTTGAGCATCGGCGCGGATACCGCGCTCAACGTGATCGTCGAGGCGCTCGACCGGATCAAACAGTCGGCCACGGCGGCGCGGCGCTGCTTCGTGGTCGAAACCATGGGCCGCTTTTGTGGTTATCTGGCGCTGATGAGCGGCTTGGCAGGCGGCGCCGAGCGGGTCTACCTGCACGAGGAAGGCATCACCCTCAAGGGTTTGCAGGCGGATGTGGAAAGCATGGTCGAAAGTTTTCGCGGCGGGCGGCGGCTTTATCTGGCCATCTGCAGCGAGCGCGCCAACCCGCGCTACACCGTCGATTTCCTGAGCCGGTTGTTCGAAGAGGAAAGCCACGGCTGCTTCGACGTGCGCCAAGCCATCCTGGGCCATATCCAGCAGGGCGGCAACCCCTCGCCTTTCGACCGCATCCTGGCGACCCGGCTGGCGGCGCGCTGCATCGATTTTCTGACGCGGGAACTGGAGCAAAACTCCACGGAAAGCGCGTTCATCGGCCTGTTCGAGGGCAAGGTGACCATCTTTCCGCTCAAGCAAATGGCCGACATGGTCGATTGGACTTACCGGCGGCCCCAGGAACAATGGTGGTTGGCGCTGCGCCCGATGGTGCAAGCCTTGGCGCAGCAGCCCGATGAACCGGAAGATAGCGGAAAACCGGCCGATAGTGTTTGAGGCTTGTCACCAAACGGGTAATCTGACATGGCATCCGGTCCAATGGTTGAACTGCAAGCGCGCGAAAACCCGATCACGATGAGCGGCATCGAGCGACGCCGCCACGCCGAAAAAACGATCAACGTCCGCACCGTCAAAAACGGCGGCCCGGTGTAATTCAAGGTCACGGCGGTCGCCAGCGGCCAGGACAAACTGCCTTGCAGCAGGCTGGCCGGCGCGGCGTCCCGAGCCATCACTAAGTCATCAACAGGCGCAGCCTACTGCCGGCACGCTCATTGGCCCTTTAACGCCCGCCGGAGAATGTCAACCACGGCGTTCACGTCCTCGATGGGAATTTGACCCGGCGCGGAGCTTTTCTCGCCCACGGCGAAGCTGACCGAGGAGCCGAACACCCAGCCGAACAACCGGCTGAGCGAACCGTACGCGCCCATCGACATGCTGATGACCGGCAGGGAAATCGTGTCGCGCGCCGTCAGGGTCGCTTCCAGTAAGGTCAACACATCCCGCAAACTCCTCGGCATCACCGCAATTTTGGCGATGTCGGCCCCGGCCTTTTCCATGGCGACGCATTTGGCGACCAGTGCGCCGGCGTCCGGCGTTTCCTGAAAGTTATGGTAGGACCCGATCAACGCGCAGCCCGTTTCCTCGGCTAAAGCCGCAGCTTGACGGAAATGGCGTTCTCCGACGCTCAATTCATAATCGAACAGCTCCACGCAGCCGGCGCGACAAACCACCTCATACATCTCCATGACGCGATCCTCGTCCAGCGGAATGGGGTTACCCCCTTCGCGGATCGAGCGCCGGGTAAAAATCACGGGGATTGCACCGGCTTGTTCCCGAATCGTCCGAGCCAGCGCCACCACCCGGTCGCCATCGGCGATGCCGGAGAAGAAATCGACCCGCCATTCGAGCAAGTCGGGTCGCTTGGGCAAAATCGCGGCCAGCTCGCGGCGAACGTCGGCCTCGTCGGACCCGACCAACGGCGTGCAAATCAGAGGCTCTCGCTCCGAAGCGAGCGTTTTGCGTTTGAGCGTGATTGGCCTTGAGAATGCCATCAGTAAATCCGGGCTTATGCCTTCTTGATCTGGGAGCTTAAAACAGCTTGGCTACCGTCCGGCGTTCGCGCGGCTCCAAGCGCGCTTTTCCTCACCGCCGCCCTCCGCCGCCAGCCCGCCGCAAAACCGCATCCAACGCCCGCGCCGGCAACAGCCGACGCAACGCGGCGAACAGATAAGTTGGTGCGGTCACCGGATAACGAGGGCGTGGTCGGGGGCTTTCCAGCGCGTGAATCACCCGTTTTAGCACCGCTTCCGGCGGCAAGGTAAACGGCGCGGCCGGGCCGGTCTTGGTCAATCGCGCCTCCATCGCGGCGTACTGTTGCCGGTGCGGGCTGGTGTCGGCGCGGATATGCTGTCGGTAAGCGACATGGGCGTTGTCGCGAAACCGGCTGAGAATCGGCCCCGGCTCGATCAGACAAACGTGGATGCCGGTACCGACCAACTCCAGGCGCAAGGTGTCGGCCAGACCCTCCAGGGCAAACTTGCTGGCGACGTAAGCCCCCCGATAGGGAAACGCCACCAGCCCCAACACCGAACTGGTGTAGAGAATGCGTCCGCCGCCTTGCCGGCGCATGATCGGGATGAAGTGGTTGGTCAGCTCGTGAGTCCCGAATACGTTGGTCTCGAATTGCTCGCGCAGCGCCGCGCGGCTGACATCCTCCACCGCGCCGGGCTGGCCGTAGCCGGCGTTGTTGAACAGCGCATCCAAACGCCCTCCAGTCCGCTCCAAAACCGCCAGCGCCGCCTTTTGAATCGAATCGGAGTCGCGCAAATCCAGTGGCGCGCTTTCCAACCCCTCCGCTTGCAACCGCTCTACGTCCGCCGGTTGGCGGGCGGTCGCGAATACCCGCCAACCGCGCGCCCGCAATCCACGCGCGACGCACTGGCCGATACCCGTCGAACAGCCCGTGATCAGAATGGTTTTATCGTTCACCGCAGTTTTAACTTACCACGTTCGCCCGGATAGATTTTTATTCTTAAAGCAAATTCATAAACTTGAGGAAATTAAACGACACGGATTCCGCATTGCAATAAAATTGTCATATAAATGCAATATAACAGCCGCCATCGCATTGTACTTTCAGCGCATGGCTTCCGGTTGATCCTTCACTATTGAAACGGACGCCGATGCGTTTTTTTATTGCTAACGAACTGTTATCGGAGGCTTTTCGTGATCAAGCACCCACTTGCGTTCGCCGTGGCGGCGGCCTTGACGTTGGCCGGGGCCGGTCAAGCCCAATCCGCCCGCGACTATATCAGCGTCGTGGGCTCGTCCACGGTTTATCCCTTCACCACGGCCGTCGCCGAACAGTTCGGCAAGGCCAACGCCAATTTCAAAACCCCCAAGGTCGAATCGACCGGCACCGGCGGCGGTTTCAAGCTGTTCTGCGGCGGGGTCGGCGTCCAACACCCGGACATCAGCAACGCCTCGCGGGCGATCAAGAAATCCGAGGTCGAAACCTGCGCCAAAAACGGCGTGACCGACATCGTTGAAATCAACATCGGTTTCGACGGCATCGTGCTGGCCTCCTCCAAGAAGAACCAGCCGATGCCATTGACCATCAAGGATATCTGGCTGGCGCTGGCCAAGGAAGTGCCCGACCCGGCCACCGGCAAGCTGGTGATGAATAACTTCAAGACCTGGAAAGACATCAACCCGGCACTGCCGGCCAACAAGATCGAAGTGCTGGGACCGCCGCCGACTTCCGGCACCCGCGACGCCTTCGTCGAACTGGTGATGGATCACGGCTGCAAGGAGTTCGAGGCCATCAAGGCGCTGGAAAAGAGCGATGAGAAAAAGGCCAAGGCGGCTTGTCAGACCATCCGGGAGGACGGCGCCTTCATCGAGGCCGGCGAGAATGATAACCTGATCGTCAACAAGCTGGTCGCCAACCCCAACGCGCTCGGCGTGTTCGGTTATAGCTTCCTGGAGGAGAATCTCGACAAGATTCAGGGCGAGACCATCAACGGCGTCGCGCCGAGCTTCGAGAGCATCGCCGACGGCAAATATCCGGTGTCAAGACCGCTGTTCGTGTACGTCAAGAAGGCTCACGTCGGCGTGATCCCCGGCATCAAGGAATTCGTCGCCGAGTTCACCAGCGAGAAAGCGGTCGGCGATGACGGTTATCTCGGTAAAAAGGGCTTGATTCCGCTGCCGGACGACCAGCGCAAACAAGTCGCGGCCAACGCCAACAGCCTCAAGACCCTGAGCCCGTAATCCGAGCGTTCCCCGCGTCGCCCGCGCGCTGACTTTTCAGCCGCCGGCGGCGCTTTCGTGTTTTGGTGGAGCTTCATGCAGCCTCTCTTGTTCTTAACGCTGCTCCTGCTGAGCGCCGGCGCGTACTACGTCGGCCGCCGGCGCGCGTTGGCGGTCGCGGGCGGCCACATCCGCAACCTGCATTCCCTGCCCAGCTTCTACGGCTCTTACGCGGCGCTGTGGTGCGGCTTGCCGGCGCTTTTGGTCTTCGCGTTGTGGGCCGTCGTCCAGCCCAATCTCTTGGTCGATTGGGTCGTGGCCGGCCTGCCGCCGGAGTTGCGCGATTTGCCGCCGGATCGGCTGAATCTGGTGGTCAACGACCTCAAGAATCTGGTCGGCGGCAATTTCGTGTCCAGCGCTTCCGATCCGGTCATGGTCGAGGCCGCCGAACGCTACCGGCAATTGCGGGCCATCGGCAACACCGCCTTGTGGGTGGTGGTGTTGAGCTTCGCCATCGCCGGGACCGCCTACGCCTGGCGAGCCATCTCGCCCGCGTTTCGCGCCCGCAACCGGGTCGAGGGCGTGGTCAACCTGTTCTTGATCGCCAGCTCGACCGTGGCCATCTTCACCACCGTCGGCATCGTGCTGTCGGTGATTTTTGAATCGATGCGATTTTTCCGCCAAGTGCCGGTCGCCGAATTCCTGTTCGGCCTGCAATGGAGCCCGCAAACCGCCCTGCGAGCCGATCAGGTCGGTTCGTCCGGGGCGTTTGGCGCGGCGCCGCTGTTTGCCGGCACCCTGCTGGTTTCCGCTATCGCCATGCTGGTGGCCGTGCCGATCGGCTTGATGTCGGCGCTGTATCTGTCCGAATACGCGACGCCGAAATTTCGCGCCTTCGCCAAACCGGCACTGGAAATTCTGGCCGGCATCCCGACGGTGGTGTACGGCTTTTTCGCCGCGCTGACCGTGGCTCCGCTGATCCGCGAAATCGGCTCGGCCCTTGGACTGCACGTCGCCTCCGAAAGCGCGCTGGCCGCCGGGCTGGTGATGGGGATCATGATCATTCCCTTCGTCTCCTCGCTGTCGGACGACGTGATCAACGCCGTGCCGCAGTCGATGCGCGACGGCTCCTACGCCCTGGGCGCGACCAAATCGGAAACCATCACCCGCGTCCTGCTGCCCGCCGCCTTGCCCGGCATCGTCGGCAGCATCTTGCTGGCGATCTCGCGCGCCATCGGCGAAACCATGATCGTGGTGATGGCCGCCGGCCTGTCGGCCAATCTGACCGCCAACCCGCTGGAGGCGGTCACCACGGTCACGGTGCAGATCGTCACCCTGTTGACCGGTGATCAGGAATTCGACAGCCCCAAAACCCTGGCCGCCTTCGCGCTCGGCCTGGTGCTGTTCGTGGTGACGCTGATCCTCAACATCATCGCCCTGCGGGTGGTGCGCAAATACCGGGAACAGTATGAATAAGGCGACTTCCCCTAACGGCGCGACGCCGCCGCACGAACGCGACATCAAAACCATCGTAAACGCCGGCCTCGCCCGCCGCCACGCCGCCGAACGGCGCTTCCGCTGGTACGGCTTGACCGCTATCACGCTCGGCTTGGCCTTTGTGGTGCTGATGTTCGCCAACATCATCAACAAAGGCTTGCCGGCCTTCTGGCAAACCTACATCCAAGTGCCGATCACCTTCGACGCGGCCGCGCTCGACCCTGAAGGCCAGCGCGACCCGCGAGCGCTGGCCGGCGCCGATTACAACGCGCTGGTCCGCGCCGGACTGCGGCAACTGTTTCCCAAGGTCGAGGGCCGGTTGCCGTTGCGGGCGCTGTCGGCCTTGGTCAGCACCGACGCTTCCTACGACCTGCAACGGCGGGTTTTGGCCGACCCGCAACTGATCGGCACCCAACAAGAAATTTGGCTGCTGGCCTCGGCCGCTGTGGATACCTTCGTCAAGGGCAACATCGACCGCGGCTTGGAGGAGGCGAACCGCCCGATCAAGGACAACCAGATCGATTGGATCGACCAGTTGCGAGCCGCCGGCAAGATCGAACGCCAGTTCAACGCCGTGCTGTTCCGCAGCGGCGACTCCCGCGAGCCGGAGCAGGCCGGCATCCGGGGCGCTTTGATGGGCTCGTTCTTCACGCTGCTCGTCACCTTTCTCCTGTCGTTTCCCATCGGCGTGGCGACGGCGGTGTATTTGGAGGAATTCGCCCCCAAAAACCGCTGGACCGACATCATCGAAGTGAACATCAACAACCTGGCGGCGGTGCCGTCAATCGTGTTCGGCCTGCTGGGTCTGGCGGTGTTCATCAACTTTTTCGGCCTGCCCCGCTCCGCGCCGCTGGTCGGCGGCCTGGTCCTGAGCCTGATGACCTTGCCGGTGATCATCATCGCCGGCCGCGCCGCCCTGACCTCGGTGCCGCCCTCGATCCGCGAGGCGGCGCTCGGCATGGGCGCGTCCAAGCTGCAAATGGTCGGCCACCACGTCCTGCCGCTGGCCATGCCCGGCATGTTGACCGGCTCGATCATCGGCATGGCCCGCGCCCTGGGCGAATCGGCTCCGCTGCTGATGATCGGCATGGTCGCCTTCATCGTCGATGTGCCCAAAAGCTTCCTCGATCCCGCCACGGTGTTGCCGGTGCAGATTTACCTGTGGTCCGACCTGCCGGAACGGGCCTTCGTCGAGCGGACCTCGGCCGCGATCATGGTGCTGCTGGCCTTCATGATCCTGATGAACGGGCTGGCGATCCTCTTGCGCAAGCGTTTCGAGCGACGCTGGTAGGCTCGGCCGCTTCGCCCTCAATCACCCAAGGATTTCTCGCTTATGAGCACGACCGCCATCGACACCCAGATCGCCCTGAACGGGGCCTTGAACCGGAACGCGCCGATCCGGCAGAGCGCCGGCGCGCAAGTCACCGATTACGACAACCGCCAGACCGTCGGCAAGATCACCGTGGACAACCCCAAAATGGCGTGCCGGGAGGTCAACGTCTATTACGGTCAAAAGCACGCGATCAAAAACGTCAGCTTGGACATCGGCGCGAATGAGGTCATCGCTTTCATCGGGCCCTCGGGCTGCGGCAAATCGACCTTCATCCGCTGCCTGAACCGGATGAACGACACCATCCCCGCCGCCCGCGTCACCGGGTTGATCAAACTGGACGACGACGACATTCACGCCAAGGAAATCGACGTGGTGCAACTGCGGGCACGGGTCGGCATGGTGTTTCAAAAACCCAACCCGTTCCCCAAATCCATCTACGAGAACGTCGCCTACGGGCCGCGCATCCACGGCATGGTCAACGACAAGGCCGAACTCGATCAGTTGGTGCGCGACAGCCTGGAGCGGGCCGGCTTGATCAAGGAGGTCGAAAAACGGATGCTGGAACCCGGCACCAGCCTCTCCGGCGGCCAGCAGCAACGGCTGTGCATCGCCCGCGCCATCGCGGTCAACCCCGAGGTGATTCTGATGGACGAACCCTGCTCGGCGCTGGACCCCATCGCCACCGCCAAGATCGAGGAACTGATCGACGAGTTGCGGGAAAACTACACCATCGTCATCGTCACCCACTCCATGCAGCAGGCGGCGCGGGTGTCCCAGCGCACCGCCTATTTTCATCTGGGCGATCTGATCGAAATCGGCGACACCGACCAGATTTTCACCAATCCCCGGCACAAGCTGACCGAGGATTACATCACGGGTCGCTTCGGCTGATCCCGACGATCCCGCGCCTGCCACCGGAGACTCCCGCCATGGCCATCAGTCACGAGGCCCATACCGTCAAACAGTTCGACGTCCAGCTCGCCAACCTCCGCAACATGGTGCTGGAAATGGGCGGCTTGGTCGAGGATCAGATCAAGTGCGCCATCGCCGCGCTGGATCAGGAAGATTTGCACGCCGCCCGCGAGGTCATCGCCCGCGACCGGATCATCAATGGCCTGCAAGTCAAGGCCGACGAGGATTGCGTCAGCATCATCGCGCTGCGCCAGCCGCTCGGC
>DPWB01000336.1:0-4535 GCA_003527885.1 Candidatus Competibacteraceae bacterium | reverse complement strand
ATCGGCGACAGCGCCAAGAAAATCGCCCGGATGACCCTCCAGATGTACGACGGCGTCAACAGTCAGCCCAGCGCCAAGCTGCTGCGCGACGTGCGGCCGATCGCCGAACTGGCGAGCGGCATGTTGCGCGATTGCCTGGACGCGCTGGCCCGGCTCGATGTCGAAAAGGCGCTGTCCATCATCCACAACGACGACGAACTGGACCAGGAATTTCAGGCCGCGCTGCGGCGCTTGATCACTTACATGATGGAAGACCCGCGCACCATCGGCCACGCCATCAACGTGGTTTTCATCATCAAGGCGCTGGAACGGATCGGCGATCATTGCACCAACGTCGCCGAGCACATCGTTTATCTGGTCGAGGGCAAGAACATCCAGCAGCGCCGCAACATCGACATGAGCACGATTTTGACGCTGGCGCAAGACAGCGAGGAAGCGGAAGAATAACCGCCGCCGGCCGGCGCGGGCTGCTTGCCGGTTCGGCTAGCCGTTACGGGCGTGCGCCTTCAGCCAGAGCGCGTGTTTTTCGCGCATATCCGCCAGAACTTCCAGATCGATCAGATCATCCTCTCGGATACGCTCGTCGTAGTTTTCCCAACCCATGAAATCGCGCAGTGCCTTACGGGTGGCGTCATCGGCAACCCCGGTCACGACACCTTGATAAAAGCCGCGCGCGTGCAGGATCTGTTGCAGCTCGTTGGCGATGGCGCCATTGATCCGCACGAGATTTTGGGGGTCGCTGCGGAAATAGGTCAGCCGGTGGATGGCGTACAAGCGCTCCAATTCGACGATGGGGTTCGGATGGTCGTACACCGAAATATCGGCATAGCGATCATCGAAACCGCCGTACCCGCCGCCGGCCCGCACCACCAAGAGCGCCGCCGACTGCTGGCCGCGCCGGTCGCCACCGCCGGCCTGCCCGGCGTGCAGGGCCGCCATCAAGCGTTCGGCCAGCGCACCCTGTTCCTGCTCGAAGGTCCGCACCATGTTCTGCACCACCGCCGGCCCGGCCAGGGTATTGCCCTGCGCGGCACAACAACGACCCTGCAATTCGCCCGCCCAATCGAAGCACCGAGCGCCGGTAAAACCAGCGGCGCGACCGCTGGCGTCGATGATTCCGAGCTGGCGGTAATCGCGCTGGCCGTCGCCGCCGGTGAGGATCTCGATGGCTTGGTGGGGCGATGCGCCATTTGCCAACAACGCCAACCCGCGCGGTCCGTAGCCGGTATTGCAGTACGCTTGCGTCGCCACCGCCCCTACCCCTGCCCTGGCAAACGGGATCGACACGCCGACATTGGGGAATTTGGACTGCACGGCCACGCCCAAATCGCCGTTGGCGGGATCGAAGGCGACGATGGAAAACGTCATGACGCACCCTCCAAGCAAGGGAACCAGACCGAGGATACGGCGCTACCGCCACCGCGCCGGGCCAGAGCAACGGGATCGACAGCACGGAATCCAGGGCAAATGGGAGCGCGGTCGGGCTGCCGGCACGCGACCAAAAACCGAAAAACCGAATCAGGAGGCCGTTCTTCCCGAAATACCGGCTTCTTCCGCGATCTGGATCCCATAATATTTCAGGCGCCGCCACAAGGTCGTACGGCTCATCCCCATATCCCTGGCCACCAAATGATGCTTGCCGTGATGGATTTCCAGAAGCCGGATAATCTCCGAACGCTCCATTTGTTCCATTCGGGAGCTCACCCCCGGGTTGTAGCAAGGTTGAGGGAGCCAGTCCCCGATCTCAACCCGTCCGTCGGAACTCAAGAGCACCGCCCGTTCGATGAGATTTTCCAGCTCTCGCACGTTACCGGGAAAGCTGTAGCGGCTGAGTTCATGCACAACCTCTTCGCTGAAGCTGCTGACTGGGCTATGCATTTTCCGGCGATATTTTTTCAGACAGAAATCCGCCAATAGTGGGATATCTTCCAAGCGCTCTCGCAAAGGCGGAATATGAATGGGAAACACGTTAATCCGATAATAAAGATCCGAGCGAAACCGGTTATTTTTAATCTCCGTATCCAGATCTTTGTTGGTCGCTGAAATAATACGTACATCGACTTGCCGGTAGCTGTTATCGCCGACTCTCCGAAAGCGCCCTTCTTGCAGAACTTGCAGCAACTTGACTTGCAGCAGAGGGCTCATTTCGCTGATTTCATCAAGGAAAACCGTTCCCCCATCGGCAGCCTCGAACAAGCCTTTCTGGTCGTAAACGGCGCCGGTGAACGCGCCTTTTTTATGGCCGAACAGCTCGCTCTCCAACAGCGCTTCCGGCAACGCCCCACAGTTTTGTTCCACGAACAGCTTGTCCTTGCGCGGACCATTGTAGTGAATGTAGCGGGCTAACAGGGTTTTTCCGGTGCCGGTTTCACCGGTCAACAACACGGTAACGGGCGTGTCGATCACCTTGTTGACGAGATCGAACACGCGGCGCATGGCCGCGCTGTGTCCGATGATCTCGCTAAACTTCAGGTCCTTGTGGAGTTCTTTCTTGATAAAGGTGTTTTCATCGCGCAACTGTTCGTTAGCGGCCCGCAACTCCGCAAGCAAACGCTCGTTTTCCATTAAAAGCTCGTAGCTGTCCAACGCCCGTTTGACGGTTACCCGCAGCTCCTGTCGGTCCCAGGGCTTTGTCACATATTGATAAATGTGCCCTTTATTGATGGCTTGGATGAGCGCCACCGTATCGGTATAACCGGTCAAAATAATGCGGATAGCATGGGGGCGGATATGGATTGATCTCTGCAACAGCTCGACACCCGTCATTTCCGGCATTCGCTGATCGGCCATGATCAGCGCGATTTCTTGCCGTTCGAGCACGCTCAACGCCTCCATGCCGTTGCGGGCGGTAAATACCTCGTAATCCTCCTCGAAAGTCAGCGTGAGGGTCCGTAAGATATCTTTCTCATCGTCGACGACCAGCAGCTTATAGCGTTTCATAGGTTTTTCCTGCTCATGTGCACGGGCAGTTCGACCGCAAACTCCGCGCCTTCTCCCAACGCACTGGCGACCGTGATCCTGCCACCGTGTTTTTCGACAATTCCATAAGAAATGCTAAGCCCTAGACCCGTACCCTCACCAATAGGCTTCGTCGTGAAAAAAGGGTCGAAAATCCTCTCCAAATCCTTGGCGGAAATGCCTTTCCCGGTGTCCTTGACAGTTACTCTAACCCAATCGCTGAAAGCCTCTGTCTTGATCCAAACTTGACCTCTTTCAGGAATTGCTTGGGCGGCGTTTTGTAATAAGTTCATAAACACCTGATTGATTTGACCCGCATAGCATTCCACGAGAGGCAAACTGTTATATTCGCGATGGATGGTTATTCGATCCTTGTATTCCCGCGATAATAAATTCAAGCTGGATTCGATACCGCTTTGCAAATCCGCCATCACCAAGCCCAGATCGTCGGTTCGCGAAAAGGTGCGCAAATCCAACACGATTTGCTTCACCCTATCGGCACCGGTCCTACAGCTGGCGATCAGTTCCTGTAGCGTTTTTTCTATCGTATCGAATTTGGCGACTTCTTTCTGTTTATCGCCGTGACGGCGTTTTTGGCCGTTCAGGCTATCCAAATTGGAATAGGCCAAGACGATTTTGGTGAGGCGTTCGATGTATTCTTCGATAAACTCCAAGTTATTATGCACGAAACTGATCGGATTGTTCAATTCGTGAGCAATGCCAGCCACCAATAAACCCAACGAAGCCATTTTTTCTGAGTGAATCAGTTGCTCTTGCGTGCGGGCCAGGTCTTTGTAAGCCACCTCGATCTGTTGGTTGCGGTTGGTCAGTTGCTGGTTGACTTCGGTCAGCTCCTGAGTGCGTTCGGTAATCTTGGCCTCCAGCGTGCGGTTGGCCTCTTCCAGGGTCCGCCGGCGCTCCTGCTCCATACCCAGGGAGCGAGCCAGCAAATGGCCGCCGTACACCAGCATGATGCCCAGCACGCCGGAAACAACAGGCACCCAAACCGTAAACGCCGTAAAAATCACATGCGCGATCGCGCACAAAACGGCCGTGATCGCCGCCATGGCCAGCAAACCCACCATCGGCCTCGAAACGGCTAAAACCAACCCCGACAGCAAGGTGACGAGCACGATTAAAATCGTGTGCGAAAGCCTGCTGAGTTCCTTGACAAAAGAGCCTTCCAGCAAATTACTGATCAGCGTGGCCTGAATCTCAACCCCGGCGGTTGCGTTGCCCGACACCCAAGAAAACGGCGTAAAAAAAGTATCGCCGGATAAATGCTGGGCCTCTGGAATGGTTTCTAGCGAGCGGCCCACTAAAACGATTTTGTCCTTGAAGATTCCGGGCGGCAACAGCCGCGTATAATCCAGCGCTTGATAGTAGGAAACCGTGCTTACCGTTCGGGGAGGCCCGCGATAGTCAATCAATAATTCCTTATAAAAATCCTGTTTGCTCAACACGTTTCGTTCCTGTCTCTTATACACATCTCCGAGCCCACGAGACCGTACTAGATCTCGTATGCCGTCTTCTGCTTGAAAAAACAGAAATCGAATGCCATCTTGTGCCTGAAAAAA
>DPWB01000351.1:473-2895 GCA_003527885.1 Candidatus Competibacteraceae bacterium | reverse complement strand
TGTTCCGGCCGGACATGGATGAGGAGACCCTGCGGCGCGGTGCGTTCGAACAAGGAATGCGGCCGTTGCGAGTCAGCGCCGCTCTCCAAATTGCCGCCGGCCTGACGACATTTGAAGAAGTAGTTCAGATACTGCCGCCCTTGACCGAATGAGAATAATTTGAATTTTTGATACACTTTATTGTATTTTGACTAAATTGTTGCGAAAATACACAATAGTTTTGTGTTTTTTTGGTCGGATTTTGTTGGGCGATAAATCAATAACTGGGTATTAAGGAGCTTGTGATGTCTTCGAAAATGTTGAAGGGCATGTTGGCGGCGGCATTGGCTGGGGGTCTGCTGGCGGGAACCGCTCAGGCCTACGAGGCGGGGGATTGGCTGGGCCGGGTGGGTCTTTGGGGGGTCTTCCCGAAATCCGATAATCTCAACCTCGGGCCGGGCGCCGATCTCAACGTGGATGACGGCTACAGCCTCGGTTTCAATTTCACCTATATGGCGACCCCGAATCTGGGCCTCGAACTGATTCTGGCGTTACCGTTCAGCCATGATGTCAAGCTTTCCGGGGCGGGCGATGTCGCCGACACCAAGCACCTGCCGCCGACCCTGTTCGCGCAGTACCACTTCATGCCACAAAGCAATTTCCGTCCTTATGTGGGCCTGGGCTTGAATTACACCATGTTCTTCGACGAAGGCACCAAGGGTGCTTTGGCCGGCAAAAAGCTGAAATTGAAGGATTCTATCGGTCTTGCGGGACAGGTCGGTATCGATATCGACGTGGCGCCCAACTGGTTCGTGAATGCCGAGGTCAGCTATATGGATATCGACACCAAGGCCAAGGTGGATGGCGCCAGCATCGGCACCGTGGAAATCGACCCGTGGGTGGTCGGCCTGAATGTGGGAATGCGCTTCTAAATCATCGTGCCAGCGGAGGCGGGGCGAGATCTCGCCTCCGGCCCGCCCGCTGCCAAGGGGCGCGGTGTCGTTCGGTCACTCCGGCATTTTGTTGGTGAAGACACCCGTTCCGATTCCTTGTTCACGCTTTTTCGGGATAACCCAGCTCTTTTAGCGTCGCGCCCAAGTCGGTGCGGATATCGCTGTCAGCGTGCACCGTCACTCGGCCGGTCGGCACGTCTACCTGAACCTCTCGAACCTGCGGATGTTTGCCAAGCCCGGCGCGAATGGCGCTGGCGCAACCGTTGCACTTGACGTTCTGGGCCAAAAATTCGAGTTGCATGATGGCGGTCTCCCAATGGCGTTGGCGTGTGGGAAGTATAAGTCTTGTCGTCGTATTCCAATACTTTATGTGTCTGGCGCCGCTTTGCGCCAAAATAGAGCGGGCCGCGAAGCCTGTTGCACCAATAAGGTGCAGCAGGTCGGTCGGGCACCGACCATTGGGCCTACAGATGACGGTCAAAGCTACAAAAAATTGCGGTGGCATGGTTCGTGCTCCGCGAGGGCAAACCGAGATTTTTTCTGCTCACCTTGTGATCGATTATTCAACCCGAGGAATCATTGCCAATGAATGCTGCCGATGTGATGAAGCTGGTCGAGGAAAAAGGCATCAAGTTCGTGGACTACCGGTTCACGGACACTCGCGGCAAGGAGCAACACGTCACCGTGCCGATCAGCGCCTTCGACGAGGAGGTCTTCGAAGATGGCAAGATGTTCGACGGCTCGTCCATCGCCGGTTGGAAAGGCATCCAGGAATCGGACATGATCCTGATGCCCGACCCTGTAACCGCCTGTGTCGATCCGTTCTTCGAAGAGCCGACTTTGCTGTTGACCTGCGACGTGATCGAGCCCAACACCATGCAGGGTTACGAGCGCGACCCGCGTTCGCTGGCCCGCCGCGCCGAGGCCTATCTGAAATCCACCGGCATCGCCGACACCGCTTTTTTCGGCCCGGAAAACGAATTTTTCATTTTCGATGACATCCGCTGGGGCGCCGATATCAGTGGCAGTTTCTGCAAGATCGACTCCTCCGAGGCCGGCTGGAATTCCGAGCGCGCCTACGAGGGCGGCAACTTCGGCCACCGTCCCGGCGTCAAGGGCGGTTATTTCCCGGTACCGCCGGTCGATTCCCTGCACGACATCCGCGGCGCGATGTGTCAGGCGCTGGAGCAGATGGGCCACACCGTCGAGGTGCATCACCACGAGGTCGCCACCGCTGGCCAGTGCGAAATCGGCGTGAAGTTCAACACGCTGGTGCGCAAGGCGGATGAGGTGCAGTCCTTGAAGTACGCCATCCAGAACGTCGCCCACAGCTACGGCAAGACCGCGACCTTCATGCCCAAGCCGCTGGTGGGCGACAACGGCAGCGGTATGCACGTCCATCAGTCGTTGGCCAAGGACGGCGTCAACCTGTTCGCGGGCGACCGGTACGCCGGTTTGTCCGAGACCGCGCTGTACTACATCGGCGGCAT
>DPWB01000351.1:0-207 GCA_003527885.1 Candidatus Competibacteraceae bacterium | reverse complement strand
ATCGGCGGCATCATCAAGCACGCCAAGGCTTTGAACGCATTCACCAACGCCTCCACCAACAGCTACAAACGGCTGGTGCCGGGCTTCGAAGCGCCGGTCATGCTGGCCTATTCGGCCCGCAACCGTTCCGCCTCGATCCGCATTCCCTACGTCAGCAGCCCGAAAGGCCGGCGGATCGAAGTGCGCTTCCCCGATTCCACCGCCAAC
>DPWB01000401.1 GCA_003527885.1 Candidatus Competibacteraceae bacterium | reverse complement strand
AACTCATCGATATCGGCACCTTCGTTGTGTTCGGCGTTGGCGATGGCTGATTCCAGCACATTCTTGATCAGCTGGGCCGCTTTTTTATTGCTGAAGCGCAGGATTTCCAGGGCGCGGCCCACCGGCAGATCGCGGACCTGATCGGCCACCAGCCGGGCTTTCTGCGGCGAAATGCGGGCTTGCTTCATAATGGCGACAGCTTGCATGGAACGCTCCCTATTTCGCTTTTTTATCGGCGGCATGACCGCGGTAAGTGCGGGTGGCGGCAAACTCGCCCAGCTTGTGGCCGACCATGTTTTCGGTGACCAGGATCGGGACGTGCTGGCGGCCGTTGTGGACGGCGATGGTCAAGCCCACCATGTCGGGCAGGATCATCGAACGCCGCGACCACGTTTTGATCGGTCGTTTGGTGTTGGTCGCAACCGCCTGCTCCACTTTCTTGATCAGGTGGAGATCGACAAACGGTCCTTTTTTAATCGAACGTGGCACGTTACTTATCCTCTCGGTTGCCCGCCCGCAATTCGGCGGGGCGGCCGTCGCTCTCAAGCCGGGCGGCACTGTGCATCATTTCGCTTTACGTCGGCGCACGATGAACTTGTCGGTGCGCTTGTTCGAACGGGTCTTGTGGCCCTTGGTCGGCAACCCCCACGGCGATACCGGGTGACGGCCGCCGGAGGTGCGGCCCTCGCCGCCGCCGTGCGGGTGATCCACCGGGTTCATCGCCACGCCGCGCACGGTGGGCCGGACGCCTTGCCAGCGCTTGGCCCCGGCCTTGCCGAAGGAGCGCAGGTTGTGCTCTTCGTTGCCGACCTCGCCGATGGTCGCCTTGCAGTCGACATGGACTTTGCGGATTTCGCCGGAACGCAAGCGCAAGGTCGCGTAGCTGCCCTCGCGGGCCACCAGCTGCACGGAGGCGCCGGCGCTGCGGGCGATTTGCGCGCCCTTGCCGGGCCGGAATTCCACGCAGTGCACCTGGCTGCCGACCGGCACGCTGCGCAACGGCAAAGTGTTGCCCGGCTTGATCGGCGCGGCCGGGCCGGACAGCAGCGCCGCGCCGACTCCGACGCCGCGCGGCGCGATGATGTATCGGCGTTCGCCGTCGGCGTAGAGCAACAGCGCGATGTGGGCGCTGCGGTTCGGGTCGTATTCCAGCCGCTCGACCCGTGCCGGAATACTGTCCTTATCCCGCTTGAAATCGATCAACCGGTAGTGCTGCTTGTGGCCGCCGCCCTGATGCCGGGTGGTGATGCGACCCATGTTGTTGCGGCCGCCGTTGCGGGTTTGTTTTTCCAGCAACGGCGCGTGGGGCCGGCCCTTGTGCAGGCCGGGCGTGACCACTTTGACCACGAAGCGCCGGCCGGGCGAAGTCGGTTTGGTCTTGACGATGGGCATTGGGATTTACCTTTTTCTCACATACCGGGGCGAAGGCCGCCCTCACTCCGCCACCAGGAAGTCGATCTCGTGGCCGGCTTCCAAGGATACGTAAGCTTTCTTCCAGTCCGAACGCCGCCCGTAAGAAGCCCCGAAACGCTTGCGCTTACCTTTGACGTTGAGCACCGTGACGCCCTTGACCTTGACGTTGAACAGCGTCTCGACGGCGCCTTTGATTTCCGGCTTGCTGGCGTCCGGCAGCACCTTGAACACCACCTGGTTGTGCCGCTCGGCCAGCCGGTTGGTTTTCTCGGACACGTGCGGGGCCAACAGAATTTGCAGCAACCGCTCTTGATTGTTCATGCCAGCCACTCCCCGACGCGCTGCAAGGCGCCCGCCGTCATCACGACCTTATCGGACCCGACCAGGGCCACCGGGTCCAAGCCGACCACATCGCTCACCGCCACGTTGTGCAGGTTGCGGGCCGATAGATACAGGTTGAGATCCACCTCTTCGCTCACCAGCAGCACGCGGCCCTGATCGGCCAAACCCAGGGAGGCCAAGTGGGCGGTCATCCGCTTGGTCTTGATCTCGGGAAATTCGAGGGCGTCGACCACCAGCAAGCGCTCCTGGCGCAACAGTTCCGAGAAGATGGCGCGCATGGCGGCGCGGTACATCTTCTTGTTGACCTTCTGCGAGTGATCTTGCGGCCGGGCCGCGAAGGTCACGCCGCCGCCCCGCCACAGCGGGCCGCGGGTGGTGCCGGCGCGGGCGCGGCCGGTGCCCTTTTGGCGGAACGGTTTGATGCCGCCGCCCCTGACTTGGGCGCGATTCTTCTGGGCGCGGGTGCCGGCGCGGGCGCCGGCCAGATAGGCGACCACCACTTGATGGACCAGCGCTTCGTTGAACGGCCGGGTAAAGGTCTCGTCGGAGACGCTCAACTGGCTGGCCGCGCCGCTCGGGTTCTTGATCTGAAGTTCCATGACGGCTCCTTAGCGGCGCACTTTGACGGCGGGCCTGACCACGACATCGCCACCCTTGGCGCCGGGTACCGCCCCCTTGATCGCCAACAAGTTGCGTTCGACATCGACCCGAACGACTTCCAGGTTCTGCGTGCAGCGCTGGGCCGCGCCCAGGTGACCGGCCATCTTCTTGCCCTTGAACACCCGGCCGGGACTCTGGTTCTGGCCGATGGAGCCCGGCGCGCGATGCGACAGCGAGTTGCCGTGGGTGGCGCGCTGGCTGCGGAAATGATGGCGCTTGATGGCGCCGGCAAAGCCCTTGCCGATGGTGGTGCCGGTCACATCCACTTTCTGGCCGGTCTGGAACACATCCACTTTCAACTCGGCGCCGACTTCGATGCCCGCACCCTCGTCGCCGCTGAGGCGAAACTCCCACAAACCGCGACCCGCCGCGACGCCCGCCTTGGCGAAGTGGCCGGTCATGGCTTTGGTCACCCGACTGGCCCGGCGGCTGCCGACCGTCACTTGCAGCGCGCGATAACCGTCGGTTTGTTCGGTCTTGACCTGCGTCACCCGGTTGGGTTCGACCTCGATCAGGGTGACCGGAATCGAGGCGCCGTCCTCCGTGAACACGCGCGTCATGCCGGCCTTGCGGCCGATCAGTCCTATTGCCATTTTAGTAAACCTCTCAATCGATGACCGCCGGTCAGAGGAGGGGAAGGCCGCCCCTCATGAGCCGCATGAGTCGCGTCTAGTTCAGCTTGATCTGCACGTCCACGCCGGCCGCGAGATCCAGCTTCATCAGCGCATCGACCGTCTTGTCGGTGGGGTCCACGATGTCCATCAGGCGCTTGTGGGTGCGTAGCTCGTACTGATCGCGCGCGTCCTTGTTGACGTGCGGTGAAATCAATACCGTGAAGCGCTCCATCTTGGTCGGCAGCGGAATGGGACCGCGCACCTGAGCGCCGGTGCGCTTGGCCGTCTCGACGATCTCCCGCGCCGACTGGTCGATCAAGCGATGATCGAACGCTTTCAGGCGGATGCGGATACGCTGGCTGGTGGTCATGGCGCTCACTCGATGATTTTGGCGAAGACGCCGGCGCCGACGGTGGGGCCGCCCTCGCGGATGGCGAAGCGCAGGCCCTCGTCCATGGCGATGGGGGCGATCAGGTTGATGG
>DPWB01000166.1 GCA_003527885.1 Candidatus Competibacteraceae bacterium | reverse complement strand
CATATGTCGTCTTGTCAGTTTTTGTTTTTTTTTTTTTCAAGCAGAAGACGGCATACGAGATCTAGTACGGTCTCGTGGGCTCGGAGATGTGTATAAGAGACAGATCAGTGGGTTTGCTCGCCTTGGTGATCGGAATTTTGACCTTCGCCCAGCGCAGCGACCACCGCTTGCGGCTATTTCTCACGCTGTTCAGCGCCTTGATCGGCGCCCATTTTTTCTTGCTGGGGGGCAGCACCGCCGCTTTTTCAGCCTGGCTGAGCGGCGTGCGCGCGTTCGTGTCCACCCGCACCCGCCACGTCGCCGTCATGCTGTTCTTTGTCGGGCTGGTCTGGCTGATCGGTATTCCCAACATCACTCGACCGGTGCAATGGTTGCCGGTGATCGGCACTACCTTGGGGACGTGGGCCTTGTTCCGCGAGCAGGGCGTTCGGATGCGGGTGATCATTTGGCTGAGCACGGTGTGCTGGATGACCCACAATTACGCCATCGGCTCCATCGGCGGGGCGATGATCGAAACCTGCTTCCTGTTTGTGAACGGCCACACCATCTACCGGCTCTGGCAGAATCGCGCCGCTGTTCGAACGGCGGCGTAGCAGCGCGGGCGCGAGAGGATTACAGGAAGTAAGTTTGCAACGGCGGAAAGCCGTTGAACTCGATGGAGCTGTAGGAGGTGGTGTACGCGCCGGTGGACAGCCAGTAGAGCCGGTCGCCGCTTTCCAGCGACAGCGGTAACTCGTATTGAAAATGCTCGTAGATAATGTCCAGGCTGTCGCAGGTCGGGCCGGCCAGCACCACGTCGCCTTCCTCCCCGGTTTTTTCGGTGTAAATCGGATACTTGATGGATTCGTCGATGGTTTCCATCAGGCCGTTGAAGACGCCGACATCGGTATAGACCCAGCGCTTCAGATCGGTTTTGGCTTTTTTGGAAATCAACACCACTTCGCTGACCAACACGCCCGCTTCACCCACCAGCCCGCGCCCCGGCTCCAGATAGATCGCCGGGGCCGAATCGCCGAAATAGGTCTTGATATAAAAATTGATCTCCGCCGCATAGACGGCCAGCGGGTTGGCTTTGACCAGATAATCCGCGGGAAAACCGCCGCCCATGTTCATGGCCTTTAACGGGAGACGCTCTTTCTCCAGGGATTCAAACAGCGAATGAGCCTGTGAAATGGCCGCGTCCCAGGCGGAAATCTCGCGCTGTTGCGAGCCGACGTGAAACGACATGCCGTAAGGTTCCAGTCCCAGGTGGGCGGCTAATGCCGCCAGATCGATGGCCATGCGCGGCTGGCAGCCGAATTTACGCGACAGCGGCCAGTCCGAATCCGAGGTGACGGCATCCATCAACAGCCGGAAGAACACCCGCGACCCCGGCGCTTCCTTGGCCAGATTGCGGATATCGGCCTCGCAGTCGGTCGTGAACAGCCGCACGCCTTTTTCGTAGGCTTCGCGGATGTGCTTGGCTTTTTTGATGGTGTTGCCGAAACTCAATCGGTCCGGCGTGACGTTGAGATCCAGCATCCGATCCAGTTCGTGGATCGAGGCGATGTCAAAATGCGAGCCGGCGTCGCGCAACACGGCGAGCAGCTCGACGCCAGGGTTGGCTTTGACCGCATAGTAAATTTTCGCGGTCGGAAAATTGCTGCGAAATTCCTGATATTTTTCCCGGACCTTATCCAGCAGCACGACTAAAAACGGCGTCTCTTTATCCTTCGAGAACGCCATGATCTTTTCCCAATCGCCTGGGGAATAGTAATTGCGGTACATGGTTTTTCCTGGTTAAAGTACCCTAAAGTCACCGGTTCAAATCGCGGCGGTTCGTTGGCGGGTCAGTTCCATCAGCCACGCATGGGTGCCGGTGGCGGCCGGGCCGGCCGCGTTTTTGGCCGGCCGGCTTTGGATATAGGTTCCGTCCGGTTGCATCAGCCAGGATTGCCGGTTGTCGTGCAGGCAGATCTCCAAAATTTCCCACAGCTGCTCGCGGGCGGTCCGATCCGCCACCGGGGTAGCCGCTTCGACGCGGGCGGAGAGATTGCGGTGCATCCAGTCGGCCGAACCGATGATGAACTCCCCGTCGGCCGGGTCTTCCTGGCCGTTGGCGAAGTGAAAAATCCGCGAATGCTCCAAAAAACGGCCGATGATGGAACGGACCCGCACGTTTTCGGTCCAGCCCGGCACCCCGGCGATCAGGCAGCAGAAGCCGCGCACGATTAAATCGACGGGTACGCCGGCCTGAGAGGCCGCCGATAGCGCCCGCGCCATCTCCAAATCCTCGACCTGGTTCATCTTGGCCACGATCCGGGCGGGGCGGCCCGCGCGTTGGTTGTCGATCTCCCGCTCGATGCGTTCCAGAAAGCGCTGGCGCATGTTGGTCGGCGCGATCAGCAATCTCTGGTAGCGCGGGGTGCGCGCCGCGCCGGTCAAGTAGTGAAACAGGTTGACCACGTCGGCGGTGATGGCGGGGTCGCAGGTCAGCAGGCCGACATCGGTGTACAGCCGCGCGGTTTTGATCTCCGAGCCCACGAGACCGTACTAGATCTCGTATGCCGTCTTCTGCTTGAAAAAAAAAAACACGGTACAAAGGACAATTGCGA
>DPWB01000294.1 GCA_003527885.1 Candidatus Competibacteraceae bacterium | reverse complement strand
CGATGACGCCATCGTGGTGGTGGAAAACGTCGAACGGCTGATGAGCGAGGAGGGGCTGTCACCGCGGGAAGCGGCGCACAAGTCGATGGATCAGATCACCGGGGCACTGGTCGGCATCGGTTTGGTGCTGTCGGCGGTGTTCGTGCCGATGACCTTTCTCGGCGGGGCCACCGGCGTCATTTATCGCCAGTTCTCCGGCACCATCGTGGCCGCGATGGGCTTGTCGGTGCTGGTCGCTATCGTGCTCACACCGGCGCTGTGCGCGACCATGCTCATACCGCTGCACAAGGGCGAGCATCACGGCGCCCGTGGCTTTTTTGGTTGGTTCAACCGGGCGTTTGACTACAGCGGCTTACTCTATCAGGGCGGGGTGCGCGGGATTTTGGCCCGACCGATTCGCTTCGTGCTGGTGTTTTTGGCGCTGGTGGCGGCGATGATTCTGTTGTTCCTGCGGCTGCCCAGCGCGTTCTTGCCAGCGGAAGATCAGGGCATTCTGTTTGCGCTGATCCAGACCCCGCCGGGCGCGACCCAGCAGCGCACGCTGGCCTCTATCGCCCAGGTGGAAAAGTATTTTCTGGAGAAGGAAACCCAGGCGGTCGAATCGCTATTCGGCATTCAGGGGTTCAGCTTCGCCGGTTCAGGCCAGAATACCGGCCTGGCCTTCGTCAAACTCAAGGACTGGTCGGAACGCACGTCGCCTGCATTGAGTGCGGGCGCGGTGGCCGTTCGGGCGATGGGGGCGCTGATGCAGTTCAAGGATGCCCGCGCCTTTGCCTTTCCGCCGCCGCCGGTGCCGGAGTTAGGCCGCGCCAACGGCTATGCCTTCTTTCTCAAGGATAACATTGGCCTGGGCCATACCGCGTTGTTAGGAGCGCGTAATCAATTGCTGGGTGCGGCGGCGCAAAACAAGCTGCTGCTGAACGTGCGCCCCAACGGTATGGAAGACACACCGCAACTGCGGGTTGATGTCGATATTCAGAAAGCTGCCGCACTGGGTTTATCGATGGCCGACATCAACGCCACGCTGGCCACCGCTTGGGGCGGCAGCTACATCGACGATTATCTCGACCGGGGTCGGGTCAAGCGGGTGTATCTGCAAAGCGATGCGCCGTTTCGCATGACGCCGGAGGATTTCGACCGCTGGTCGGTGCGCAATAACAAAGGCGAAATGACCCCGGTGTCGTCGATTGCCACCACGCGCTGGAGCTACGGCTCGCCCCGGCTGGAACGCTATAACGGCGTCTCGGCGATGGAGATCAACGGTGAAGCCCAACCCGGTGTCAGCACCGGCGAGGCGATGGCCGAAGTGGAGCGGTTGGTGGCGCAGTTGCCGCCGGGCATCGGCATTGAATGGACCGGCGTGTCCTATCAAGAGCGGGCAGCCGGGGCGCAAGCACCGCTGCTGTATGCGTTGTCGTTGCTGGTGGTGTTCCTGTGTTTGGCGGCATTGTATGAAAGCTGGTCGATTCCGACGGCGGTGTTGATGGTGGCCCCGCTCGGCGTGTTGGGCGCGGTGCTGGCGACCTGGCTGCGCGGCATGGAGCGCGATGTCTACTTTCAGGTCGCCATGCTGACTACGGTCGGCCTGACCAGTAAAAACGCTATTCTCATTATCGAGTTCGCCAAGGCCAATCTGGAAAGCGGCCTGGATTTGATCACCTCGATCATGAATGCGGTGCGCGACCGGATGCGGCCCATCGTGATGACCTCACTGGCCTTCGGTCTGGGGGTGTTGCCGCTGGCGATTGCAGTCGGGGCGGGTTCCGGCACCCAGCGCGCTATCGGCACCGGCGTACTCGGCGGCATGGCGGTGGGCACTTTCCTGGGGATGTTCTTCACGCCGCTGTTCTTTCTGATGATTCAGCGGTTGTTTGGTGGCCGTAAAAAGCCGGATCAAACCGCCGTCGCTGGATCGTCGGAATTGGCCGCCGCAGGAGTGCAAGCGCATGGCTAAGCTCAAACAGAAAGTGCTTGCACTGGCCATGACGGCCTTGACCGCTGGCTGTGTCGCCCTCGAACCGCCCGCGCCGCCGCTCCCCGATCCCGCCGTGCCAACGCAGTGGCCGGTGTCCGTCGAGGAAACCGGCTTGCCAGCGCGGGCCGCGCCCGACATCGGCTGGCGCGAGTTCTTTCACGATCCCAAACTCCAGACGCTCATCGCCCGTTCGCTCGCCAATAACCGTGATTTGCGGGTTGCGATCCTGAACATCGACAAAGCGCGTGCGCAGTACCGCAGCCAGCGCGCTGGCCAGTGGCCCTGGGTCGGCGGCAGCGTGGGGTCGGAGCACATCGGCGGCGAAGTGCCGTCCAGCAACCAATACAGCGCCACGGTCGGCGTCACCGGCTTTGAGCTAGATCTATTCGGCCGGGCGCGCACTCTAACCGACATCGCCTTGCAACAGTATTTCGCCCAGGAAGCCACCCGCCGCAGCGCGGAGATCGTCCTGGTCGCGGACATCGCCACTCTCTACCTGACGCTGGCTATCGACCAGGAGTTATCCCGGCTCAGTCAGGCCAAGCTGAAAAACTATCAGGAATCGGCGAGCCTGATTGAAAAGCGTTTCAGCCTGGGCGCGGTATCCGGGCTGGATGTCGAGCAAATCCATACCCAAGTCGAATCGGCGCGGGTCGATGTGGCGCGGTATGACGGGCAAATCCTGCGCGATATCAATGCGCTGATCCTGCTGGTTGGCGCCCCGGTCGAACCGGCGGTATTGCCGGTTCGACCGGATGATCCGATAGCCGGATTTGTCGCGCCGCCGCCTGGCTTGCCCTCGGAAACGTTGTTGCGTCGCCCCGACATCCAAGCGGCGGAACATCGGTTGCGAGCGGCCAACGCCAACATTGGTGCGGCCCGCGCCGCCTACTTTCCATCCATCAGCCTCACCGGCAGTGTCGGATCGGCCAGTACCGAACTATTTGATCTGTTCGGCAAAGGTTCCTGGATGTGGAGTTTCATCCCCAAAGTTACCGTACCAATCTTTCAAGCGGGACGCCTGGAAGCGAATATGGCCAATGCTGTGGCCGACCGGGATATCGCGCTGGCCCAGTATGAAAAGGCCATTCAAACCGGTTTCCGTGAGGTAACGGACGCCTTAGCCTCAGCGGGTACGCTGGTGCGGCAATACGATGCGCAGACCGCATTGGTCGATGCGGCTACTCGTGCCGAACAGCTATCCCGTCTCCGTTATCAGGCCGGCCGAGATAGCTATCTGGTGTTACTCGACGCCCAACGCACCCTTTACGGCGCGCAGCAGGCGCTGCTTGCCACGTATCTGGCCGCTCAGATCAATCGGGTTACGTTGTATAAGGTGCTGGGTGGCGGTTGGACCGAGGGGGATGGATGAGCGCTACTTCGCAAAAATCCAAAGCGGAAGCGCACTGCGAGGCACAGTGCGAGAAAATTCTCGCGTCTGCTCGGAAATGCTTCGTCGAAAGTGGCTTCCATGCCGCGAACATGGCCAGCATCGCGCAAACGGCCGGCATGAGTGCGGGCCTGATCTACCGTTATTTTCAGAGCAAAAACGCGATTATCTTGGCCATCATTGCGCAGCATCTGGATGAGGTGCAAGCGGATATCCGACAGTTACCGGCCGGTATTGAGCAGATCAAGGCCCGAATCGAGCAGCGGTTCATCAACTGGCGGGATCATGAGGCAAGCGGCCTGGAGCCTGGGATTTTTTTGGAAATTGCCGCCTTGGCGACACGCGAGCCGCAGGTTGCCGAAGCATTGCGTCTCGCGGATGATCGTATTCGTGCTGAACTCGGTAATTGGTTGCTGGAGACTTGGCAGCACGCGGGTTATACGCTGAATCCGGCGGAAGTGGCCGAGCGGGTATTCGCGCTGCAATCTTTCATCGAAGGATTGATCTTTCGGGCCATCAAACAGCCAGGCGCGGAGCTTGAGCTGGTTGGCACCTGCGTGAGCGCCTTGTTAGCGTATTTATTGCCGGTCGGCCAGAAATCGTCACCCGGCTGGAATCCGATCTGCGCTGGTGACCAGCACAATCAAGTGTCTCACCCGCTCTCAATGGCTGTCGATTCCACACATCTTGATTTCACGGAGTAGTGGGCGCATGGAGGGGATAGATGAAACGACACGAGGCGAATGAGATGACGGAGGGGACGTTAGTGAGTTGGGCGGCGGAATTGGGGGGTGCGAGATTGGGGGATGCTCGGCTGAGCCGACGGTTGGTGCAGGTAGCGGAACGGTTGGGGGCGCAGCCTGGGGCGAGTATTCCGATGGCCTGTGGTGGCTGGGCGGAGACGCAAGGGGCCTATCGGCTGTTAGCGGTAATGCCCCAGAAATTTCTTCCATCAGAAGTCAAACTGAAGAGACTTTTGTGGAGGACAGGATGGGCAAGCAGCGTCACTGTCTCTTATACACATCTCCGAGCCCACGAGACCGTACTAGCTCTCGAATGCCGACTTCTGCTTGAACAAAAACAGCATAAGCTGAACGAAA